>JALWHA010000222.1 GCA_027038695.1 Acidobacteriota bacterium | reverse complement strand
GTTTGATATAACGGCTACCAAATTGCCTTTGTTTGTGTAATCGTAAACCAATGAGGGATCTTTATGGATCTCTCTGCAAGGCTCTGCCACACCCGGGGTGTAGGCCATTGACAGGTCTTTTGAGGTTTCACACGGTTTACAAGGCACAACTTCCAATTTCCCAGTACGCTCTCTTGAATGATACCGTAATGCCTCTTCTCTCCAATCCATTTTTTGCTCCTTAATTTCAAAGATTACACCGATATTTTACTATATATTTTAAAAAAAAATGATTTTTTTCTTTTGTTTTTTTAAACACAGGTTATTTAAAACATATGATAAAATTAATTGAACTTTTTAAGGAGTTATTTATGTGTGGGATTATATGTTACATCGGAAATCAAAATACGGTTCCTATTTTAATCGAGGGCTTAAAAAGGCTTGAATATAGAGGATATGATTCTGCAGGATTGGCTGCTATTAATTCCGAAAATACCGGTTCTTTATATTTAAAATCCGTCGGCAAAGTGGCCGAATTGGAAAAAAAGGTTAAAAAAGATAATATATACTGTGATTACGGAATTGCACATACAAGATGGGCAACTCACGGCAAGCCGACAGAAATAAATGCACATCCTCATACCGATTGCACGGGAAAGCTTTTTCTCGTACATAACGGAATTATAGAAAATTACGAATCTTTAAAAAATGAATTAATAAAGAATGGGCATAAATTTATTTCGGATACGGATACGGAAGTGCTTGCCCATTTGATTGAGGATAACCTTGAAGATAATTTTGAGGAAGCGGTCAGGAAAGCTTTATCTATGGTTGAGGGGACTTTCGGGATAGCGGTTGTTCATAAGGATTTTCCGAGGAAGATTATTGTTGCAAGAAGGGGAAGCCCTATTATAATCGGAATCGGGGATAATGAGTACATAGCTGCTTCGGATATCAACGCCTTTATCAGATATACCAATAAGGTTATTTATTTGAATGACGACGAAATGGCTCTTTTAAGCGATAACAATATAACTATTACGGATCTGGATTTAAAAGAAATTATGAAAGAGCCTGAAACCATTGATTGGGAGTACTCGGAAGACGAAAAGGCAGGATTCAAACATTTTATGCTGAAAGAGATATTTGAACAGCCGAAAACGGTTGAAAATGCTATAAGGGGCAGAGTGATTGACGGTGAAGGGATTTCTAAACTCGGTGGGTTAGAGCCTGTATTGGATAGAATGTTAAATTTAAAGAGGCTCACCTTTGTTTCCTGTGGCACTTCTTTTTATGCAGGTTTGTACGGAAAGTATCTTTTTGAAATGTTAACCGACCTTGACGTGGACGTAGATTATGCGTCGGAGTTCAGGTATAGAAACCTTAAGCTTTCTCACCAGGACGGAGTTGTGGCAATTTCTCAGTCAGGAGAAACGGCGGATACTCTGGCTGCGTTAAGGGAGGCAAAAAGAAAAGGGGCATTGGTTTTAGGATTGGTTAATGTTGTAGGCTCAACGATTGCCAAAGAGACTGATGCCGGCGTTTATTGCCATGCAGGGCCTGAAATAGGAGTTGCTTCAACAAAGATCTTTGTTTCTCAATGCGTGATTTTAAATCTTATAGCTTTGCTTCTTGGACGAATGAGAGGCCTTTCAATATTTGAAGGCATAACCCTTATCAAGGAGATAAAAAAACTTCCCGGTTATATAAATACCGTTTTGGAAAAAAGCAATGCTATAAGGGAAGTAGCGCAAAAATATTTGCCTTATGAAAATTTTTTATATATTGGAAGACACTTGAATTTCCCTATAGCGATGGAAGGTGCCCTAAAACTTAAAGAAATCTCATATGTTCACGCCGAAGGTTATCCTGCAGGGGAAATGAAGCATGGCCCTATCTCATTGATAGACGAAAAATTTCCAACTGTTGCCGTAGCTACAAACGGATTTACATATGAAAAAATGGTTAGCAATATTCAGGAAATCAAGGCAAGAAACGGCAAAGTGATAGCGGTGGCAACAGAGGGGAATAAAGAAATCGGAAATATTGTAGACGATGTTATTTATGTTCCTGAAACAATTGATATACTTCAGCCTCTGGTAAATGTAATTCCTTTGCAGTTATTTGCTTATTATTTTGCGGATTTTAAAGGTTGTGATATTGATAAACCGAGGAATTTAGCGAAAAGTGTTACTGTTGAATAATATTAATCTTTACTAAACAGGTTTTTTAATTTGTCAAAAAACGAGTTCTTGCCTTCAACTTCTTGCATAAATTGATTGGCCTCGGGGTTATCTGGGTCTAACGCAAGGAGCTTTCTGTAATAGTTGTATGCTTCTCTATAAAAACCTACTTTTCTATATGCACCTGCCAGGTTTTGCAATACATCTTTGTCTTTTCTATTCATAGAGTGTGCTTTCTCTAAGTAATGAATAGCCTGTTTTAGTTTTGTGGGAGTTCTATAATAGATATTGCCGAGAGTTTTGAAAAAATATACATCGTCTCTGTATTTTTTACAAGCATTTTCAAGTAAGGTTATTGCGTCATAGTATATCCCTGCTTTAATGTAATTTTCGATTTTCGTTTTCAGTTCTTCTTTTTCGTTTGTCTTGTTTATATCTTCTGTTTTTTGTTCTTTTTTAGAAATTGTTTCTCTTGTAATGGGTTTAATGTGCATTTTTTTGTTATAAGTTTCTCTTTCATCAGGTCGTTTAAGTGTATTATAAGCTTTGGTTATCTGTGAAATTATTGAATGAAGTTTGTGGTGTTGATCTTTTAATTCGGGATGTGAATCAGGGTGGTATTTTTTAATCAATTTGTGATAGTTTTTTTTCAATTCCTCTTCTTCAAAATTATAATCTAATGAAAGCAAATCATAATAATTTATGGTTGGAAGTTGCACATAGAGTTCTTCAATGTGATTTAAAAATTCTTTTTCTTT
>JALWHA010000221.1 GCA_027038695.1 Acidobacteriota bacterium | reverse complement strand
TCTATATTGTTGTAGCCAACCGCATAGTTGGCTATTACTCTTACGTTCTCGGCGTAGTCTAAAATCTCTTTAGACAGATTATCTGAAAGCATTGAAATAACTGCATCATAATGCTTTAAAGCCTCAATTAACCGATCTTCCGGTATAATCCCTTTTCCATCTCTCACATCAACCTGAAAACCCTTTTCCCTTAAATAATTTATTCCGTTTTCAGGAATTTTTTTAGTAACAAAAACTCTCATAACCCCTCCTTTTCACCACTTTTATTTTATTGCGTTTAAAAATAAAATAAATTACAATTTCCATATAGGTTTTAAATTTCTTTTAGGGGGTAAAGATGACATTAATTGATTATGAAAAGATTTTAGGGGAAAAGGAGGCTCAAAATCTGTTGGAGCATAAGTGCAAAACAATCCCGAAAGAGATGATTCACGCTCCCGGTCCCGATTATGTTGACAGAATTTTTGTACAAAGTGACAGAAAACCTTCGGTTCTTGTAAATTTACAGAGGCTTTACAATACGGGAAGGCTTGCGGGAACAGGCTACCTTTCAATACTACCGGTTGACCAGGGAATTGAGCATACCGCAGGGTCGTCATTTGCTCCCAACCCGATCTACTTTGACCCTGAGAATATTATTAAACTTGCCATTGAAGGCGGGTGCAATGCAGTAGCGACCACTTTGGGGGTTTTAGGCTCTGTTGCAAGAAAGTACACCCATAAAATTCCTTTTGTCCTTAAAATAAACCACAATGAACTTTTGACTTATCCAAACAAGTATGACCAGATCTTGTTTGCATCTATTGACCAGGCTTTTGATATGGGTTGTGCGGCTGTCGGCGCAACAATCTATTTCGGTTCCCCGGAATCTTCAAGGCAGATTCAGGAGATCTCAAGGGCTTTTGAGTATGCGCATTCTTTAGGCATGGCTACTATCTTATGGTGCTATTTAAGAAACCCCGCTTTCAAAAAAGATGGAAAAGATTACCATGTTGCAGCAGACTTAACAAACCAGGCAAACCATTTAGGGGTTACCATTGAGGCGGACATTGTTAAACAGAAACAGGCTGAAAACAACGGAGGATTCACCGCTATTAATTTTGCAAAAACAAACAAACTTGTATATGAAAAACTTACAAGCGACCACCCGATTGATTTAACAAGGTATCAGGTCGCAGGATGCTATATGGGAAGAATAGGGCTTATAAATTCAGGCGGCCCTTCAGGAGAAAACGATCTTGCGCAGGCTGTTAAAACCGCCGTCATAAACAAGAGAGCAGGCGGAATGGGGCTTATTTCGGGAAGAAAGGCGTTCCAGAAACCTATGGATGAGGGAGTAAAACTTCTCAACGCTATTCAGGATGTTTTCTTGGACAAAGAAGTTACATTGGCATAAAGTAAACAAGCATTATTTAAGGCCGGGGATCCCCGGCTTTTTTTATTGTAAGGCAAGTGAGTTTAAAACTTTAAAATTTCCGTTTTCAAAAATCAGGGTATCAAGATTTTCCTCGGCAATTCCGTAAAATATCCCGCTTGATTGATAGTCTTTTAGAAAAAACACATTTTCTATTCTCTTTTCTTTATGAAAATGGCCTGAAAACATAAAATCACTTTTTTTAAACTTATTCTTTAACTTTTTTGCCGCAAGGGACAGGTCGTATTCTTTCGGCAAAGGGTTTGTTTCCTTATTCAAAAACCTTTGAGCAACCTTTACTTCAAGTTTTCTTAACAAACCTGTTGTCCATGCAAGGTAACTTATGGGGTTTGTAAGGATAAAATGCAACACCCTTGTCTGCCAGTCCCCGAAAAAATGGCCGTGAGTAAATAAGAAATTTATCCCATTCTCGTTAAAAACCGCATATTTTTCCGAACAGACACTAAAATGTTCCCAAAATTTTTTGCACAGGAAAAAATCCCAGTTTCCTTCAACCAAAACAAATTTACTTTGTTTTTTTAACTCCTTGATTTTTTCAAGAAGGATTTGTCCTCTTTTATGATTGTAGTATGAGACACCACTCCATACTTCAAAAACGTCTCCTAAAAGAATCGTAATTTCTGAAAATTGTGCTGAGTATTCAAGTGTTTCCAAAAATCTATCAAACACGGTTTCATTGCCTTCAACCGGGATGTGAGTGTCAGAAAAAACAACAAATTTATATTTTTTCCGCAAGTTCAATTTCTTCCTCAGTTAAAAGACTCTTTAAATCAATTATTGCAATAATTTCATTGTTTAATTTTATAGTTAATTTATTTAAATCTTTTTCGTCTACTTTTTTTATTCCAATGTATTCGTCAATATTTAACCCTATAAAAACCCCGCTTTTTACTTCACAAAGAACAATTCTTTTTTTCTCGGTTTTATCGTTTTTTACCCCTAACTTTTTTTGATTGTTAACAACCGTAATGACCCTGTCCCTGAAAGTCACCACCCCTTCCATCCAATCTGGCATTTCGGGGATCTTTACAATACCGTTATTTCTAATTACAAAATGGATCTGTTGAATATTAATCGCAATCTTTTTTTCTCCAATCCTTGCAAATAAAAAACTCTCCATAGTGAAATTATAACAAAAAAGGGGGATATTCTCCCCCTTCAAAATTTCTTTATCAAATTTAAATATTAATCCCCGTCTAAAAAGTCTCCAAGCCCGCCTAAAATGGAACCTTCTCCAACTCTTTTACCTCCCGTTTGGGGGGCTGCGGAATAGATTCTGTCAGCAAGCCTTGAAAAGGGCAGAGACTGCAGCCATATCTTACCCGGGCCTGTCAGAGTAGCCAGGAATAAACCCTCCCCCCCGAATAGAGAGGTTTTTATACTACCCGTAAATTGAACATCGTAATTAACGGTAGGCTGATAAGCCACAATACACCCGGTATCCACTTTAAACTGCTGTCCCGAAGACAAGGTTTTTTCAATTATTGTGCCCCCTGCATGCATAAACACGAGGCCGTCGCCTTCCATTTTCTGCATAATAAAGCCTTCACCTCCGAACAATCCGACGCCTATTTTCTTCTGAAAGGCAATCCCGAGAGCTATCCCCTTTGCACAGCAGAGAAAAGCGTCTTTCTGGCAAAGAAGTGTTCCTCCTACATCCTTTAAATCAACAGGAACAATCTTTCCAGGGTAAGGTGCACCGAATGCAACCTTTTTCTTTCCGCTTCCCTGATTGGTAAAGTGTGTCATAAAAAGGGATTCCCCGGTTATCATTCTCTTGCCTGCGCTTAACAGTTTTCCCATAAACCCCTGATTTTCGTTTGAGCCGTCTCCGAATTTAGCCTCCATTGCGATTCCCTCTTCCATATACATCATGGCCCCTGCTTCGGCAACAACTGTTTCTCCGGGGTCTAATTCAATTTCAACAAATTGAAGATCATCTCCGAAAACTTTATAATCAATAACATGAGCCTTCTGTGCAACTTGCTGCGCTGGGACAGGTGGGGTATTGGATTGCGCACCAAGATATTGTGCAAAATCTGGAATAGAAGAAACAGGTACCCAATTTGAGGTTACCCCGTTCGCGTATACAAGGGTATCCGGCCCTAATTCCCCGTTTTGAAGTTTCTTAATAACATCTTCTTTGCCGAAAGGCCCCTGCTGCTGACCAGCCACGGCAATGTACCACATGATAGCATCTGACATATTTTATCCTCCTATTGATTTTGGTATGTACAATGATTATACCATTGTTACGGTTTTTCGTTGTGATTTACATCAACTATTGATTCATCTTTTCATTAAATTCTATATTGTACTTATTGATTTTTTTATGAAGGTAACTTCTTTCAATCCCTAAAAGTTTAGAAGCCTGACTGATATTCCAATGGGTTATCTTTAAAACCTTTGATATATATTCTTTTTCAAAACCTTCTTTTGCTTCCTTTAATGAAAGTAAAGCATCACTTTCGGCAGTGGTTTTGTTTACCGGGTACGGTATGTGTTTCGGGAGTATTTTGTCGTCAGACACCATTATCATAAGCCTTTCAATAAGATTCTCTAACTCTCTGACATTCCCCGGCCAACTGTAAGACATCAATATATTCATAGCGTCGTTTGTAATCTCTTTAGGTTCAATCTTTTTCTCAACTGCAAACTTTTTTATAAAAAATTCGGCAAGAAGGGGGATATCCTCTATTCTTTCCCTCAACGAAGGAACATAGAGTTCTATTACGTTAAGCCTGTAATAAAGGTCCTGCCTGAAATTCCCCTTTTCTATTTCGTCCTGGAGATTTTTATTGGTAGCGGCAATTATCCTTACATCAACAGGGTAAGGTTTTGTATCTCCGAGAGGGGTAATTTCGTTTTCCTGCAAAGCCCTTAAAACCTTGGCTTGAGTTTTGAGGCTCATATCCCCTATCTCATCTAAAAACAAAGTGCCTCCGTTTGCTATGAGAAATTTCCCCTTTTTGTTTGAAGTTGCCCCGGTAAAAGCACCTTTTTTGTGGCCGAATAGTTCACTTTCTATCAATTCTTCGGGAATTGCCGCACAGTTAACATCAACCAGAGGCATATGTGACCTTTTTGATTTAAAATGGATAGTTTTGGCAACAACCTCTTTGCCTGTTCCGTTTTCACCGTAGATAAGGATCCTGCCGTCCGACGGTGCGGCTAATTCAATATCTTCAAGGAGTTTTTGAAACAAAGGTGAACTACCGATTAAGGGGGTAGTTTTACGTAACTCTTCCAATAACCATTTGTTTTTTTCTTTCAGTTTTTTTCTATCAAGCGCATTTTTTACCGAAAGTATCAGTTTATCAAAGGAGAGTGGCTTTTCAAGAAAATCAAATGCTCCCTTTTTTGTGGCTTTAACCGCAAGTTCAATTGTAGCGTGACCGGAAATAACGATTATCTCAGCGCCTATATTATGTTTTTTCATATATTCGATAAGCTCAATCCCGTCCATATTTTCCATCCATATATCCGTTATTACCAGGTCAACTTCTTTCTTTCCCATTATGTCAACAGCCTCTTTGCCGCTTGATGCCAAAAGACAGGAGTAACCTTCTTCTTCTAAAATAGTTTTTAAGGTTAACCTGATATTGTTTTCATCGTCTACAATTAAAATTCGTTCCGACATCTGTTTATTACCTCAACACTTTTGTTATAAATAAAATTTCTGAACTTTTCTATTTTAACAGGCCTCTTTGCTTCGGCAACAAAAATGATAATAACCGAATTATGCACAAAGGCAAAAGATATTTTGTTATTGTCTTCAAAAAACATTACGTATTTCCCCTTTATATCCTGAGAATAATGTTTTTCTTTATTATCGAAAAAAGACAAGATAGCCTGAAATTCGGATGGATTTTTTGAGTAAAGGGATCCCAGGTAAATTTTTTCATTAAAAATGCCCTCTTTTTTTGAAAGAGTGTACATATATCGCCTTTTGTCAAATCCCCATTTGTCTGTCTGAAAAATCCTTTCAAAAGTTTCTTTCGGGTTATTTATTGTTTTTCCATTGGAAAATACAACCTTTTCAGGCTGAATTGAAAGGGATTGTATTAACGGAAGTATTATTTTGTATATATTTTTCATTGTTGAAGGGGTAACAGGAAACTCGTCTATCCTTATATGAGTGGGGTCGGGATTAATCTGGTTTAATGTAGGGTCCACAGGGTACCATTTCCCGTTTACTTTTATTTCAACCCACATATGGTAACCGAAGATGTTGTCTCCCATAACAAGCCCAACCACACATCTTGCAGGAATTCCCGCCTTCCTAAAAATTGCTGTTGCAAGGAAAGAGTGCTCGGTACAATCACCGCTTTTTTCTTTCAAAATAGTATCGGTATCAGCCATAACATTGTCAAAGTTTTTGCTTTGTATATAGTTGAAAACAAATGAAACAGTGTTCTTGACAAACGAGTAGGTGTCTTTGCTTCTGGATTTTAAATCTTTAACAATGGATCCAAGTTTGTTGTTGTTAAGGTTGATAATTGGGGAAGATTTTAAATATTCAGGAGCATTGTCAGGTTTAATGTTTTTCGGAAGTTTTGTCCTTTTTACCGTTAAAACACAGGATCTGTCATTTAATATTTTAACCTTCTGGTTTTTTGTTTCAATTATTGTAAAATCGTACGGTTTTGAATTGGTTAACCTATAGGATATCCCTGATACCGCAAAACCTCTCGGTAAAAAAGAATGAATTGTAATCAACGAGGGAGTAAAGATCTGTGCAGCCTTTATCTTTTGCTTATTCCCTTTTTCTAATTTTGTATTTACAACCTTAAATGTTAACCCTGCAAAGTTCATTGTTGATATTAACAGGTTTCCTTTTTTATCCACTATTCTTTCTTCTTCCGTGTTTAAAGCCGCTGACTTTAAAATAATTTTGTAACCGTCTGAAACCACTCCCTTATAAATAACGGTTATTCTGTCAAAGTTAAGTATATTCTGGTCAAACTTCAGGTATTCTGTTTTTTTTATATTTTTTTCAATCATTTTTCTAATAACAAGTTCTTCCCCGTACTCCTGTTTAACCTTGCTCAAATCCACTTCTAAAGTTTGTTTCCCAATAGGTGTAATTACAATTGCTTTGCCTTCTTTAAAAATAACCTTAAATTCAGGTACAAGAGAGGTTTGTCCTTCAAGATTTTTGAACATCAACTTTTTCGGTATCCCCTTTATATTTTCAATAGTTTTAAATAGGCTTTTGCTTTTTATGAGAGAATCTCCTCTCTTTAAAGTTAAATACTCTTCCGTCTCGGTTATCATCGTATTATCTTTTAACGTTCTTTTTACTATTATCTCTCCGCTCTTTTGACCGTTAATATAAACAGAAAAACGGCCGGTTGCCCAGCCGTTTAAAGATATTATAAACAGGAAAACAGGTAACAATCTTTTTATCATTTAATCTCCAGAGACAGAATTCTAAAACTCCCCTGTTGGTACACTTTCAAAATAATTATATCACCTTTTTTCATTTTTTTAATTTCGTTAACAAAGTCAAAAGTATTTTGAATTGGTTTTCTATTTAACTCTGTAATTACCGTGCCCTCCCTCAGAAACTTATCATAGGCTTCGCTCATTGAATCAATATCGGTTATTACTACCCCCTTAATATCTTCGGGAAGTCTCAACTGATACTTTAACCTGGGGGTTATATCCATAATTGAAAAACCTAATTTTTCTTTAATTGATTTAGGAGCATTGCCGTCTTTTTGAGGAATGCCGGGTTTGCCCGACTCGTTAAAATTATTTCTTGAATCAAGAACTACGTTAAAATTCTTCTTCTTACCGTTTCGTACTACAGTAATCTTCACTTTATCCTTAGGCTTATGGGAAGATATTATCTTAACAAGGCTATCGTTAGTCTTAACCTTCTTCCCGTCAACCTCGGTTATTATGTCATACGGTTTAATACCTGCTCTGTCTGCCGCCATACCCGGTTGAACACTTTGAACAAGTGCGCCGTAATCTACACCGAATGCCTTCTTATCTGTATCGGACAATTTAGAAACGGTAACTCCCAATGCTCCTCTTTCAACCTTACCGAATTTTTTCAAATCAGGTAAGACCTCTTTAACCATGTTTATTGGAACGGCAAACCCGATATTCTGGCCCTGTGCGCTAATAGCGGTATTAACTCCTATAACTTCACCGGCCATATCTACAAGAGGCCCCCCGCTATTTCCGAAATTGATTGCCGCGTCGGTCTGCAAAAATGACTCAATACCGGAACCTAACTTTCTCCCCTTGGCCGAAATAATCCCTGCTGTTACCGTGTGGTCATACATAAGAGGGTTTCCAATTGCTATCACCCACTCTCCGACCTTAACCTTGTCAGAATCTCCCATCGGGACATATTTAAGGTTTTTGGCGTCAATTTTCAAAAGCGCAATATCAATTTCCGGATCCGCCCCGATAACCTTTGCATCGTATTTTTTACCGTTTTTCAAAGTTACAACTATCTTTTTTGCTTTATCTATAACATGGTTGTTTGTCACTATATAACCGTCCGGTGCAATTATAAAGCCTGAACCAAGATTTTCCTGTTTCTGCTGCTGGGGTTGAGGCTGAAAACCAGGTCCGAAGAAAAACTTGAAAAAATCATCATTGGAAAACGGATTTATGGCCGGGTGTTCAAAAACAACAGTAGACTCAATGGTTACCACCGCAGGATTTACCTCTTCCGCAATATTTGTAAAATCAGGCAAAGAAACAATCTTTCTTGTCGGAGCAGCATAAACCTTTGTTTTAGTACCCGTTGTTATGTCTCTGAAAAAATAGCCCCAACCGAATGCCGCAATACCGATAAGCAAAATACTTAATCCGAACTTTAACCTCTTTAACATAACCACCTCCGTAATAAATCTATCGCTTCTATTTATGCAAAAAATATGCCTATTTTGCTGTGCCGTTTTGACATATAAAATATATATATATTAAAAATGTTAATGTTAATTTTTTTTCTAAAAATCATTATTGATATATTTTTTTCTCGGTGATATTATTGACTGGCGAATGGCAAACGATTTATTAACAGGCTGTGAAAAAAATGTGGAAAAATTATGTGGAACATAATTAAAGAAAAATTGAAAACATATATCCCTGAAGAGTCGTTTAAAGAATGGTTTGAAAATACTGTTGAGTTAGACTCCTCAAACGGGACAATAAAGGTAAGTGTTTCAGACCCGGAAGTTGCCGATTTTATCAAAGAATACTATTGGGAATATATTGAAAAAGCAAAATATGAAGCAAACATAGATAACCCCATAGAATTTGTATCGTCATCAGGAAAAGACAAACCATCTAATACAATGAATTTATCCGGAGCAGGTAAATCTAAAAATTTTACAAAATTATCACTAAACGAAGATTATACTTTTGAAAACTTCGTGGTAGGTCCAAGTAACGAATTGGCTTTTGCTACATGTAAAGCGGTTGCGGAAAACCCGGGGGTTTTATACAATCCGTTGTATATTTACGGAGATACGGGGTTGGGGAAAACTCATTTACTTCATGCCGTAGCCCACAGCTTTTGCCGAATCTTCCCTGACAAAAAGATACTTCTGATTTCGGCGGAAAAATTCTTTTTTGACTATGTTTCCGCCGTAAAATCAAACAACTTTTTGCCATTCAGGGAAAAATACAGGGAAGAGATCGAAAAACTGCAATAAGCCTTACTACGGCACCACCTCGCCGGCATCCACTACCCGGTAGAGTTTATCCGAGCGACGTACTTTGCTTTCGACGGGAATGGAG
>JALWHA010000220.1 GCA_027038695.1 Acidobacteriota bacterium | reverse complement strand
GTGCTTTTAAGGCCATTGCGCCAGGAAGCAAATGGTGGATTATAGGTGCTATGGGAGTAATTGCCGGGTTTGGAATACTTTCTTACTACTCTGTTGTTGCAGGCTGGACCCTTGCCTATATTGTAAAGGCCATAGGGGGGGGGTTAACAACATCTTCAATAGATCCGGCAACTATTTTTAATAATTTTGCAGGTAACGGTGTTTTGCAGATAGCATATCTTTTTATCTTTTCCGCTTTAACCGTTTTTGTAGTAATAGGGGGGATTAAAGACGGGATCGAAAAAGCCGCTAAAATTCTTCTTCCTTTATTATTTTTGTTGATGCTTTTGTTGATCGGTTATGTGCTTACCCTTCCTCATGCAATGGAAGGTGTTAAATTTTATATTATCCCTGATTTTTCAAAGATTAATTCCCATACTATTCTTATGGCAATGGGACAGGCATTTTTCTCTTTATCGTTAGGTATGGGGGCTATGATAACTTACGGAAGTTATTTGCCTGATAAGGACGACCTTTTCTCTTCTGCTTTTTATGTGACTTTTTTTGATACTTTAATTGCAATTCTTGCAGGTTTTATTATCTTTCCGGCTTTAGGCGGTGCCCCGTCAAAATCGGGTCCTTCTCTTGTTTTTGTGGTTCTTGTTGATGTATTTAGAAAGATTCCTTTTGGGGAGTTTATAGCAATAGTTTTCTTTGCTCTTATGGCAATTGCTGCTTTGACATCAACGGTATCCCTTCTTGAGGTCGTTACGTCTTATTTGATTGATGAGAAAAAGATAAAAAGAAAAAAAGCTGCTATTGGAGCAGGAATTGTAATAGCATTGTTAGGAGTTCCTTCCGCACTCTCTTTAGGTGCAAATAAGTTTTTAACCAAAATTGGCTTTCTTGACAAAATGGATTTTGTATTCGGAAATATCTTTTTAACGTTCGGCGGTTTAATGATGTGCTTGTTTGTCGCATACAAATGGGGATTAGAGTGTTTTCTTGAGCATCTTTCTGAAGGATGCGATCATGTGGGAAAACCTCATTTTAACGGATGGTTGAGGGTGGCCATATATTTTATATGCCCCCTTGCTATAGCCATCTTATTATTATATCTTTTAATAACCGGGCGAAGCCTCGGATAGGAGTTTGATGTGTTAGGGAAAGAATTTGTATGTCCGGTATGCAAGGAAAGGATCCTGCCTCACGAGGTGGCCCTATTTTTTAGCGGTAGGGATAATCTTGTAAAGATATATATTAAAGATGATTATATTTTAGTTCATCATGAATGTTTAAAGAAATATGAATCCGTGAGTGAACTTGTAAAAGAGATTACAGGCGGGAAAACAGATTTATCATATTTAGAAGAATAAAATGAAACAAAAAAAATTTAGCCTATCTGAGAAAACATTATATTTGTTTTTTGTTTTAGCGCTTGTTTTTATTGTGGTGTTTCAGATTTATTTTTTTATTAACGCAAAAAAGAGAATCGTTGAGGAATTGTTGTCAACGCATACCGGAATGAACGTAGAAACTGTTGTTTTCGATTCAGTTAAAACCTTACCACAATTAAAGTTGAAACGACTACAAAAGCAAGGCGCTACTTTGTATAAAGGAGTTTTGTACATAAAAAGAGGGAACAAAATAGTGAAAATGCCTTTGGAGAAAACTTTAATTTTTAGAGCGGGAAAGGATCTTCTTTATTTAAATATAATTTTTGACCTGCTTGTGATCTGGCTTACTTTGTATTTTTATATAAAGATCTTTGCCGATATTTCAAAGGTTAATACTACGATAAAGCTAAGCGCTAACGGTGAATTAGGTCCCGAACACTTGCCTGATGCTGAAGTTGCTGAAGTTGATAAAATTATTGAAAATTTTAAAACCATTTATACTGATTCTTTAAAGAAAGAGAGAGAACTTAAAAGGAAGACTCAATTTGAATCATTGGGATTAGTTTCTGCTCAAATCATTCACGATTTAAAAAACTCTTTTACTTATCTGTCAGTTATGATATACAAGGCTAAGAACAGTAAGAATATTGATGAAATTAAGAGTATGTTGTATTCTGCCGAGAAAAAGATTCATGAACTAAAAGATGCAATGGAAAGTGTTTTAGGTGCTTTAAAAGAAGGAAGAGATCTGGAAATTAAAGATATAGATATATGTACTTTAAAAAAAGGGTTGAAAGATCAGTTTGCACCTATTTTAATTAACGAAGACATTGATTTTAAGATTGAATTTGATTCCTCTTTGAAAGGAATGAGCGTTTATGCGAATCCTTATCAGATAGTAAAGGCAATTGAGAATTTGATCTATAATTCCATAAAGATATTGAAGAAGCAAAGGGGGAGAGAAAAGAAAATTATTTTGGAATTTAATTCAAAAGGAGAAAATCTTGAGATTATTGTTTGCGATAACGGGGAAGGTGTTTGTGAAGAAATAAAAAACAGCCTTTTTGATTCTTTTGTCTCAAAGTCTGAGAACGGAATCGGTTTAGGCTTAAGTATTGTAAAAGAGTATATAGAGAAAAATAGGGGAACAGTAAAACTGGAAACCGACAATGATTTAACAAAGTTTATAATCAGCTTGCCGTTTAATGGAACAAAGGGGGAATAATATATGAAATATATAGTTGATTCATCCAATATGAGGGAGGCGGATAGGATTACTATAGAAATGCTTAATTCCAACGGCATAATCCTTATGGAGCATGCAGGTACGGCATGTGTCAGGGAGTTAAAAAAGGTATTCGGCAATAATCTAATTGATAAGAAAGTGCTCTGTGTTGCAGGCAAAGGTAACAATGGAGGCGACGCAATTGTTGTGGCAAGGCAATTGGTGTCAATGGGCGTTGATGTTAAAATTGCCCTTCTTGCAAAAAGAAGGGACTATAATGGAGACGCAAAGTTTCAGCTTGAAATTATAAGGAATTATCCCATTGAGGTTGAGGTAATAGACAAAGAAAGAGAAAAAGGAATAGATGTTTTTAAAAATTTGTTGAATGATATGGACATAGTTGTTGACGGAATATTCGGAACAGGGTTATCCAAGCCTGTATCAGGTTTTTACAAAGAGGTGATAGACGCTATAAACAATGAATTCAACGGTTTTGTTTTAAGTGTTGACATCCCTTCAGGGTTATTTGCCGATAAAAGTATTGATTCTTTTTCTCATATTAAATCCGATTTAACCGTTACTTTCGGGAAAATGAAGCCCTGTCATGTGCTTTATCCTGCCTGTAAGTCATGTGGAAAGGTGGTTGAAGATTGGATAACAATACCGGAGTTTGTTTTTAAAAGGGTAGGGAAGTATTTTTCACTTGTTGAAAAAGGTGATATCCCTGCTTTTAAAAAGGATTTTTCAGAAGATTCCCACAAAGGCACCTTCGGCCATGCGGCGATAATATCGGGGGAGAGAGGGAAATTAGGCGCCTCAATACTTGCTTCATTTGCCGCCTTGAAAAGCGGTTGCGGGCTTTCAACGGTTTACATTGACCAGAGCGATTATCCCCTTGTTTCTTCTTTTTACCCTGAAGTTATGTTTTACCTTGCAAAAGTAAAATCAGATGATGAATCTTTAAAAGATTTTTTAAAAGACAAATCTGCAGTTTTAATTGGTCAGGGATTGGGGGTTGGGGATTACCAGAAAAGCATTGTCAAAAAGGTTTTAAATCTATTTGATAAGCCTTTTGTGTTAGATGCAGATGTTTTTAAGAACTTTAATTTTGAGGAACTTTCCGAAATTTGCAAAGGGAAAAGCGTTGTTTTAACCCCTCATCCGGGGGAGATGGCAGCACTTACAGGCTATTCAACAAAAGAGATAAATGAAAACAGGATAGATACGGCAAAAGAGGTAGCAGAAAAAACAGGGGCGGTTGTGGTTTTAAAAGGTTACCAAACAGTAATTGGTTATGAAGATAAATTGTTTGTAAATAACACTGGAAGCAATGCTTTAGGTACAGCAGGCAGCGGAGATGTTTTAGGCGGGGTAATAACCTCTATGCTATGTCAGGGATATTCAATTCTTGACGGGGTAATGTTGGGGGTTGCAGCGCATGGTTTGGCGGGAGAGATTGCTGAAGCAAGAACAGGAAGGGAAGGTGTTGTGGCAGGGGATATTATTGAGAATATTTCAAAAGCGTTGAATTATGGTATCTGATAAATTGAAGTTTGTTACCAAAAGTGTTGAAGAAACCTATAAAATGGCCAAGGAGAAGATAGCACCCTTGTTAAAAAAGGGGGATATTCTAATTTTAAACGGTGATTTAGGCAGCGGAAAAACAACCTTTACAAGGGGTTTTGTAGAATATTTCAATATTAACCCGGATTATGTTTCAAGCCCTACCTTTACCTTGATAAATGTTTACAATGGAACGGAACTTGTTGTTTATCATGTAGATTTTTACAGAATTTTAGAGGGAAATGACGTTTTTTTTGACGAATTGATGGAAATGCAGGACAAAGGGATTACATTAATAGAGTGGGGAAAGAAATTTATTCAAGAGATTGAAGAGTATGTTGAAGGAGATATTTATATTCTGGAAATAAAGAGGTTAGGGGAAAGCGAAAGGGAGTTTACCTTTGAAAAATATACTGATAATTGATGATTCAAAACCTATAAGAGACTTTATCTACAACGAGGTTTCTTCTCTTGTATGTGATAAGTGCAAGATTTTTCTGGCAGAGAACGGGCTAAAGGGGATAAAGATCGCTGAAAAAGAAAAACCGGACATAATTTTTATAGACGTTGTAATGCCTGTATTAAATGGATTTGCTACCGCTATCAGGTTAAAGAATATGAAAGGGCTTGAAAATTCTGTGCTTATTGCGATGACTTCTCAAACAGATGTTGAAGTTGAAAAAAAGATGTTAACAGTTTGTCAGGATTTTATCTCAAAACCGATTGAAAAAAAAGCACTTATAGGACTTGTAGATAAATATTTGAGGGAAGAGAAGGTTAAGAAAAGGCAAAGCGTTGATATGGATTCTTTTGATGCTATTACAAATGAGATAGTTATTTCGTTGCAGGAAAAGGTTGAAGAATTAACAAGAGTAAACAGGGAATTGCAGCAAAAAAGCATGACTATAAACAGTTTGTACGTTGAAGCGGATAGGGCTAAATTAAAGTTGGAAGCTTTGATAAAATTCAGGCAGGATTTTCTTGACTTTATATTTCACGAAATAAAAGGTCCTCTTTCTTCAATTTTAGGAAATTCGGAACTTTTGCAGATAAAGTTTTTTGCGGAATTAGGGTATGAAGGAAACGAATTGCTTAATCAAGTGGTGGAATCAAGTTTGCGAATAAAGAAATTAATGGATCAAATATCAAGATTTAACACCTTTGATTTTGAAATCAGAGGTAAAAAACCTGTTAAACTTGCGAAGGCGATTGACGAGGTTTTGTTAAGGTACAGGGATTTTATAAGGGCAAAATCGCTTAAGGTTTCAATGGAGTGTTCTCATCATTTCAAGGTTAAAGTTAACAGGGAATTTTTGGTTGAGATAATTGACCCTATAATCAGAAATGCTATTGTCTTCAACAAAGAACACGGTAAAATTGATATTTTGTGTAATGAATCGGGAGAAAATTTTATTTTAGAGATTAAGGATACCGGTATAGGAATGACTGAAAAACAGGTTCAGCAGGCTTTTGTCCCCTTTGTGCAGTTTATTGATGTGGAACATTACAAAACCCATCAACTTAAAGGTTTGGGGCTTGGGCTTCCTATGTGCAAAAAGTTAGTTGAAATGATTAGAGGAAGTTTAATCCTTGAAAGTGAAAAAGACAGAGGAACAATCGTAAAAATAATTATTCCGGAGAAGGTATGAAAGATAAATTAATAACCGCTATCAAAATATACACTGAAATCGCTTTTCCTCAAAGGGATATGCCTGAAAAAATCAAGAATGTTGTTGAACGGTTAGAACAAAGCAAAGAAAGTGAACTGTTTAATTATGATTTTTTTGAAAGGGTTGATGAGAATGTATTTGCTTTAAGGCTCGGTAATATATTTTATCCTCATATGAAATTGGTTGTTAAAATTGAGGAGAATGATCTGTTGTTTAATGTTGACACACATGATTCCCCTGAAAGGATTCCTCCGAATATTCCGGGATATGACAAGTTTAAGAAAGTAATAGAATTTAATAGAAGAATTAAAAGTGATATTATGGAAAAATTGTATCCTGCTACTCGCTCAAGGATAAGAAAAGAAAATGATAACGGGGTAATTGTTTTTTTAGACGATGAAGATTACATTTTGAATATATTTAAAAACCTATCACAATGTTTAGGCCTAAAAGTCAAAACTTATAAAAGCGGCAAAAAATTATTAAATGATATTGAAAAAGAGGAGTTAAGCCCTTCCGTTTGCTTTGTTGATATTATGATGCCTGAAATAAGCGGATATGACTTTGTAAGCAAATTAAGGAAAAAAAGGCTAAAAAGATTCCCGGTGATATTTACCACGGGAGTAAACCCTGCAAAATTAAAAAAAGATCTGTGTGACGATTACCTTTTAAAGCCTGTTTCTCTTAAAGAGATTGAAGGTAAATTGAAAAAATTTAAATTACTTTGAAAACGTTGCTCCCGTCTGTTAAAAATTTTTCAACCTTTGCTTTGCCAGTAAATTCCAGGCCTTCAACGATTCCCCTTGCAATGCTTCCCCTGTGGCATAAGAGGATATTTGCTTTTCCTGCAACCTCTGTTAAAACCTTCTTTTCCTTTGCTGCTTTTTCAGATAATGCTACATCCATTGAAAGAGGCCCTTCAACAAAAACGTCTTTCCCGAATTGCCCCCTTTTTGCCATTGCTTCGGCCACAGCCCCGTAAACGGAGGATTCCATATTAAGGTTTACAAGCTCAACAGCGGACAAAACTGCCGCTTTCGGTTGTTTTATCCCGATTTCCTTTGCTACAGCAATTGCGTTTGAAACTGTTTTTATAAAGGTTTTCAAAGAAGGTGGAATATTTATGTACGGGTCTGAAACAAGAAATACCCTGTCTTCTATTTCAACTTTAACAACCGAAGAAAAGGTTTTTTTGTACTGTGAGGAGAGGGATTCAAAAAGTTTTGAGGTTTCAAGATCAAAGTGTAATTCTAATATGTATTTTTTGTCTTCACCGCTATAGAAATTGTCAAAAAAGTCTATTATCTCTTTTTTATTCATATATCCTCCCTGTTTGCGAATATTGCGCCTAATGCCAGGGATGCCGCTTTGTTCCTTTCGGTGTCAGACCTTGAAACAAGGCAAATAGGCACCTTTGTTCCTGCAATAATTCCCGCAAAAACAGTATCGCTGAAAAGGCTAAAACCTTTCGTAACAATATTGCACTCTTCTATTGCGTTAACAATAAGCCCGTCGTGGTTTTTAAAAGCCTCTCCGGGCTCCAATGCGGGATAAACGGTGACATTTTTGTACTTTTCTTCTATTTTTTTAATAACTTCAGTATTCTCTTGCTCAATAAAATCTTTGTAAGGAGAGATAAAGCCGAAAGAAGGGGAATCAATCCCCAATGAATTTGCCACAGAGATAAGGTTTTCAATAATTGCAACCTTCTGTTCTTTATTCGGTTTTTCAACAATTCCCCCGTCTGTGAAAAAGAAAAGTTTATCCCTGTTTGGCAAGTCAAGAACCGCTATGTGGGATATAACATCCCTTTCCTTCAACTCCTTTGCCTTGAAAACCGCTTTTAAAAGGGTAGAGGTTTTAATAAACCCTTTCATTAAAAAGTGAGCCTCTTTCTTTAAAATCAAATCAATGCAAATTTTTGCACCCTTTTTTTCGTCATTTGTGTCAATTATTCTCATTCCATTTAATGAAAACCCCTGCTCATCAGCAATCTTTTCCATTTCTTTCTTATTGCCTACCAGAATAGCGTCTACGATCTCCTGTTTGACACTTTCTACAACCGCTTTAAGTACGCTTCTTTCATTTGCCATTGCAACTGCGACTGTTTTGTTTCCCTTTTGTTTCTTTGCAGTTTCAATTAGAGAATTATAGTCTTTAATCATCATTTCTCACCTCTAAAGGTATTCTTTAATCTCTGTTTCGCCTTTAACCGCTAAAAAAGCCGCTTCGGCTAAAGCCTGCATTTCTCCTTCGCCGGGATAAACCCTTATATTGCCGAGAAAGGAAATGTATTTATTTAAATCGGAGATAAACCTTTCGGAATGGGCAATCCCGCCGGTAATAAGGATAGCCTCGTAATTTCCTTTCATTGCAGCCGCTTCCCTGCCTATCTCTTTTGCCACCTGAAAAACAAAAGTTCTGTAAATTAGATCCGCTTCTTTATCTCCGTCGTCAACCCTCTTTAACACCTCTCTTAAATCAGTTGTTCCAAGGTAGCCCTGAAAACCGCTGTTAACCGAAAAATCCTTTTCAATCTCTTCTTTAGGCTTTCCTGAAAAACAGAGGTTTATAACCCCGTTAAGCGGCAATGTGCCTGCCCTTGTAGGGGAAAAAGGCCCTTCCCCTAAAAGCCCGTCATTTACGTCTCTTATCTTGCCCCTCTCAAGTGCACATATTGAAATTCCTCCGCCAATGTGAGCGACAACATAGTTAACCTCTTCAAGTTTTTTCCCGTATTCCTTTGCGTCTCTTCTTGCCGTTGCCTTAATATTCAATGCGTGAGACCTGCACTTTCTAAAAATTCCGGGAAAACCCGAAACCCTTGAAACATCCCAGAAGTTATCAACGGTAACCGGGTCTGCTATAAAAGACGGGACATTAAACTCTTTTGCAAGCTTATGGGCTATCATTGAGCCTAAATTGCTTGCATGGTTAGAGTATTTGCATGATTTTGCATCGTTTAAAAGTTTTTCGTTAATGGCGTAAACCCCACCTTCAAGAGGTTTTAAAGGGCAGCCTCTTCCCATAACAGCCACAAGGTTGAACTTCTCTCTGTCATAATTTTCAAGAAAAAACCTTTCAACTTCTTTAAACCTTAAATCAAATTGCTCCGAAACAAGTTTGAATTTTTTTAACTCATTGAAATCATGGGAGATATTTTCTTCCTTAACCGCTCCCTTTTCTGAAAAAATTCCGACTTTTGTTGAGGTTGAGCCGGGATTTATCACAAAAACCACATCCATATAAAGCCCCCTAAATTTATTACAATTTTAGTTTAACTTTTTAAAAAAACTTTTCAAGAGGTTAAAATTTTTCTTCCGTTCCGCAAAGAACGGGAGTTTATTGTCATTTATTATAAAAGTTACAGTTAATAAGAAATGAAAAAACA
>JALWHA010000219.1 GCA_027038695.1 Acidobacteriota bacterium | reverse complement strand
AGGTACAACATTTGTTTTAAAAAATATGAGAGCATTTGTTGGAACCCTTTTGGACAACATGCATTCAAGATATGAGTTTGTCAGACATTATGCATATTCTCCTGTAATTTACTTCAAAGAAGGAGAATAAAATGAGGTATAAAGTTAAGGTTCAAACTCTGACTAATGTACATGTAGGTACCGGTAATGAAATAGAGCCTTACAATTATGTGGTAAAAGAAGAAAACGGAGAAAAGGAGTTTGTAAGAATTGATTTTTTCAAGTTTATGAAAGGATTGGCTGAAGAAGAATTAAACGATTTATTAAAACTTTTGGATGGCAATAATAACATTTTTTTAGCCGCTTTTTTAGAGAAACATTTAGATGAAAAAGCCATCCTTTACAGTTCAAAAATAGAAGGTAAGTTTGATAAAAATGCAAGATTCTTAGAAATGCCAAGAGATTCTTTTTCCCAAAAACCGTACATTCCCGGCTCTTCCATTAAAGGTGCTATTAGAACTGCTGTGTATGCAAAGTGGTATGAAAATACCAGAGATAGAAACCGTATTGATAACATAAGAAAAGGTAAAGAGTTGGAAGCAAGATTGTCAAATCATGGATATTGGAATAATCAAAGGAGAAGATTTATTTTTAAAATGGAGCAAGACCCTTTCAGGTTATTAACCATAGGTGATGTAAAATTCAAGAACGAAGACCAGGAAATAACGCAATCTATTTACATTCATTTAAGTAAGGGAAGAGATAAGAGCAAGGAAGTGTACCTTGAATCTATTAAAGGGTCTTTAAATGCAAAAAAGGAAATTTCTTCTTTTACCGATTTTGCGGTTCATGACCAGGTATACAGAGTGAGGGACAGCAGGCAAATTCCGTCTAAAAGGTTAAATTTGGATTTTATTGTTAACTCTTGTAACTTATATTACTTTAATAGATTTAGACAAAGGAAAAACCTTTATTTAAAACTTGCGGAAGAAGAAAGAATTTTTCAAACTGATGTTCGCTCTCTTTTAGGGAAGATAGAAGAGAAGTTTGGTGAAATTAAAAAGTTTAATGAAAAACATTCGGATGAAAAAAAATGTATTATTCGTTTTGCTCGTTTTGCTCAAATAGAAAACTATCTTATAAAAGAGGATAGGGAAGAAAGAAGAACGAGAAGGTATCATCCAAGTGGTTATCCATTTGGTTTTTTAATGTTACATTTTATACCCGAGTCTTAACTAATCGGAGTTCAAATGGAAAGTTTGGCAGAAAGAAAAAGGTATTCACAATATCTGGGGATTAGTCACGCAAATGCAGTTGTGGTTGTCCCCGGTTTTCTAAGCGCAACCAATGCAAAACTAACGGAATCAAAGTGGAATAACGCACTCAAAAACGCAGGGTGCAGGGATGATATCTATATTTTTCAATGGGACTCAGGCAATCTGCTTAATATTATTACCAATCTGTTAAAAAACCCTTTACTCTTAAGACGTAGTTTTTTTCAAATATTACTTCCGTTGATGATATTCAAAAGGGAAGTTAATAAGGCTGTTAAAAACACTGAAATTGAAGCCCCCCACTTTGCTCACTTTGTTGAACGATTAGCCCAAAAATATAATAAACTCTCAGTTTACTCTTACAGTTTTGGGACAAGGCTTTACTATCACGCCTGCAACTTCTTGCCTGACAAGATATTTGAAAAAAGTATTACCCTTGCAGGTGCTTCTGAGAAAACATGGCAACAATGGAGGGATGTTGCAAAAAAATCAAAAACCCACATCAATGTCTATTCAGAAAATGATTTAGTTCTTAAACTTCTTTACACTCTGCCCTTGTTGGGAGTGGGAGATGAGCCAATTGGAATTCAGCCTTTAAGGAAAAAAGGCATAAGAAACAAAAACTTAACCAGTAAAATAAATGGCCATCTGGATTACTTGCCAAACAGTAAATACTGGTATTAACTAAAAAGTTTAATTTTTGGAGGTGAAAAATGGAACGAAAAAGAAAACTTTACTTGCTGAACGCATTAATAACCCCCTATCAACCGAAAAGTGAAGGTGAGTTTGCAATCTTCTCCGTTCAAAAGGTAAATCTTGAAAAGTTCAAAGAAATTCTTGAAAGTGCGTTAAACGACGATTTTGAAATTGTTTCTTCTATTAGGCATGAAGGGACAATTAAATTCTTGAAAGAAATACTCCCTGATAAATTTCATCCGTATCTTGTTCTTAACAACCAATACGTCTTTTTTGAAGAAGGGGATTTAGGTCTTATTTTCAGGTTGAATATTAGAGAACAGAAATTAGCAGAGAAAGACTATGAAGAAGTTAAAAAATTGTATAACGAAGGAAAATCTGAATTTTTATTTGTTTCGAGAACCATTGCCCCTGAAATTGTGTTTAATCCAATGTACATTTTAGGGAAGGAGGAATAATATGGCGTCCTACGATCCTAAGAAACTTTTAGAAGATTTTGAAGGCAAAAAAGTCAATAAAAGTGATAAAAGTACTTTTTTTGAAAAAATGGGAAAATTTATTAATTTACGTTATTTAAAAATTATGTGGGATTTGATATGGAATCTTGAGTGTGCAAAAGATTTGTTTGATCCCTTTCAAATAACAATGATTCTTGCGGCGGTTGCCTATGTGGTTTTTCCTTTAGATGCTGTTCCAGATTTTATTCCAGTTGTCGGTTTACTTGACGATGCTGCAGTTATGGCATTTGTAGTAAACAGCCTTGGTGACCTCTTAGATAGATATGAAGAGCAGTGTATGTAAAACGGCTAATTAAAGTTTAAGTTTAACTGTGTTATTCTTCTTGTTCTTTCTCAACTGAATCAAGGATCGGGAATGCTCAAAATGGCGAAAAACCGCCGATTTTTATTATGCAAAATCTATTTTTTTTGCAGTCTCGCTTATAATTTATAAGAAAATATTTAATTGTAACAAAACAAAGG
>JALWHA010000218.1 GCA_027038695.1 Acidobacteriota bacterium | reverse complement strand
ATTCTTTATAGATGCAACCTACTAATCCGAAGTAGATTTTATCTCCGCTTTTTAATTGGTATTTTTGCCCGCTTTTAATTTTTTCTCCGTTTAAAAACGTTCCGTTTATAACCCCGATCTGTTCTTCAATATAAGTTCCGTTACCTTCTCTTGTTAAAATTGCGTGCTTTCTTGAAACTGTTTTTTGCGGGTCATAGGGGCTTATATCAACATCGGGGTAAATTCCGATTATAGGGTCATATCTGCCTATAACTATTGTTTTGTTTGTTAGCGGTATTTTTTCTTGAAAATCAATTAATTCAAGGTAAGCAAAATGTTCCCCTTTGTTAGGGTCAAATGAAATTTGTTTTTGCTTAAGTAAAGAATCTATCATTCTGTTTGCGTCTTTTAATTTTTCTGAAAATTTTCTAATCATTCGTACGGCAATTTCCGCATTGTTTTTCAAAATTTTAATAAAGACAGGTTTTGAAATAACAATAACTTTAACAGGTTCCAGGGCAATAGCGTTTTCTGTTCTTTTGTTTTCCCCTAATACCGCCATTTCACCGAAGAAATCACCTTTTCCATATTCACCTAAAACAAGTTTTTCTTTGTTTTCGGAAATTTTGTAAAGCCTCACTTTGCCTTGATGGATAATAAACATTGTACTTGCGTTGTCGTTTTCCTTGTAAATGTATTCGTCTTTGTCAAATTTTACGATTAAATTTTTAAAGTCCAAATTACACTCTCCGCATTTTTTTAAGAAAGAGGGGAGATTCCTCCCCCCTTAAATTTTATTTTTCTAATTCCTGTGCTTCAACAACTGTTAATGCCGCCATATTTAGGATTTCTCTTAATTCAGCATGCTTTTGCAAGATATTAACTGACCTAGAAAGTCCAACTATTACAGGGCCAACGACAGTGGCGTTTCCGAGCCTTTGCAACAGTTTGTATGCTATATTTCCGGACTGAAGGTCGGGGAAAATTAAAACATTAGCCCCACCCTGAAGTTCACTGAAAGGATAATTGCTTTCAATAATTTCAGGTACAACAGCCGTATCAGCCTGCATTTCTCCGTCAATAAGAATGTAGGGAGCCTTTTCTTTAACAATTTCTACCGCTTTTCTAACTTTATCGGTTAACGGATGTTTTACGCTGCCGAAGTTTGAAAAGGAAAGCATGGCTACTCTCGGTTCAACGTTAAAGTTTTTAGCGTATTCAGCAGTTAAAATTGCTGTTTCGGCAAGATCTTCGGCGCCTGGGTCTATGTTCATTGTAGTATCGGCGAAGAAAAGAAGTTTTCCTTTGATAATTACCACATATAACCCGGCTACCTTTTTAATGCCTTTCCTTTTTTCAATAATTTCAAGGGCAGGTTTAACAATTGTTGGATAATTGTGAGTAAGGCCGCCTAATAACCCGTCAGCCCTGCCTGTTTTTACCATCATGGCTCCGAAATAATGCGGATCTAACATCCTCTTTTGCGCATCTGTCGGGGTTACTCCCTTTCTCTTTCTTAAATCATAGTAATTTGCTACATATTCCGGTAGACTGTCATCTGTTAAAGGACAAATGATTTCTACATCTTTTTCGTCGAAATTAAGTTCTTTTAATTTAGCTTTAAGGTTTTCCGGAGTGTGGCTGATTAAGATCGGTTCAACAATACCTTCTTTTTTCAATTCTTTACAAGCCGCCAATATAAGATCGTTATCCCCTTCCGGAAAGACTATCTTTTTAGGTTTTGTTTTTGCCTTGTCAAAGATAACCCTCAAAAATTCTTTTGATTTATCTAATAGTTTTTCCAATCTCTTTCTGTATTCGTCAAAATCTTTAATAGGTTTTCTCGCAACCCCACTGTCCATTGCCGCTTTTGCAACTGCAGGTGCTACCCAGAACAAAACTCTGGGGTCAAACGGTTTGGGGATAATATATTCTCTTCCGAAGGTGAATTTCTGTCCTCCATAAGCCTTTGATACATAGTCAGGCACCTCTTCTTTTGCAAGTGATGCAAGAGCTTTTACAGCGGCAACCTTCATTTCTTCGTTTATCTGTTTTGCTCTAACGTCTAATGCGCCTCTAAAAATAAAAGGGAAGCCTAAAACATTGTTTACCTGATTCGGGTAATCACTTCTTCCGGTAGCCATAATGGCGTCGTCTCTAATTTCAGCAACTTCTTCAGGTTCTATTTCCGGATCAGGGTTTGCCATTGCGAAGATAATCGGATTCGGAGCCATCTTTTTAACCATTTCTTTTGTAAGCATTCCTTTTACCGATACGCCTACGAATGCGTCGGCTCCTTCTATTGCTTCGTCAAGTGTTCTTAACGGGGTATCTACCGCGAATTCTTCTTTATACTTGTTCATTCTTTCAGTTCTGCCTTTGTAAATTACACCCTTTGAATCAACCATTAAAATATTTTCTTTTTTTACCCCTAAACTTACAAAAAGTTTGGCGCATGCAATGCCTGCGGCTCCCGCTCCGCAGAAAACACATTTAACTTCCTCTATCTTTCTATTTGTCAATTCAAGTGCATTTAAAAATGCCGCCGCTGAAATAATTGCGGTTCCGTGCTGGTCATCATGAAAAACAGGGATATCCAGTTCTTTTTTCAGAGTTTCTTCAATGTAAAAGCATTCGGGAGCCTTAATGTCTTCAAGGTTAATCCCTCCAAAAGTAGGAGAAATTAATTTTGCTACTTTAATTACATCGTCGGGGTCTTCCGAATTGACTTCTATGTCGTAAACATCAACATCTGCGAATCTTTTAAAAAGAACACCTTTCCCTTCCATAACCGGTTTGCCGGCTAACGCACCAATGTTTCCTAACCCTAATACTGCTGTTCCGTTTGATATAACGGCTACCAAATTACCCTTGTTTGTGTAATCGTAAACCAATGAGGGATCTTTATGGATCTCTCTGCAAGGCTCTGCCACACCCGGGGTGTAGGCCAT
>JALWHA010000217.1 GCA_027038695.1 Acidobacteriota bacterium | reverse complement strand
GTTTACAAAGGTTTTTGTCTCATTCAGTATCATTCCGTTTAAGTCAAAGGCAAGGAATATCCCCAACGATATCAAAGTTCCGAATATCCCTCCGAAAACCCCCCTCTCTTTTATGTGAAACCATGCAGCGTTAACTTTTACTATTGAAACAGCACCGAAACTCTGAAAGTACATATTTATAGCGTAAAAAATAAGAAAAGGCCAGAAGAGTTGATTAGCCGTTTCCCCAGTTTTCATAACCGTATAGGTAATATGTCCTAAAACAGCATTGGCTAAAGCGGCACCTACCGCTGCGATTATTATTGTCTTTTTACCCCCCAATTTATCGGCAAGGGGCCCGTTTACTATAAAAGAAACACCGTAAACAACCGCACCTATGCCGAATATTGCCCCGAAAGCCTCTTTGGACATTAGCCCTATTTCGTCAAACTTTGCGGAGGCAACCGTTAAATTATACCTGCCCATATAGAGAGAAGCGTAAGATAAACCTAAAATTAACCAGTTAAAGTACGACCTGATTCTAAATGCCTTGCTGTGATTGACAGGGTTGTTTAGCGAATAAAGGTAAGTGATTATGGCAATAACCACAAATGGTAAAATAGCCACGAACAGATCATGGGAATAGTAAGCATATACAAAAGATTCAACCACAATCAACAAAATTACGGGGATTGACTTAAAAAAACTATTCATAAACTCTCCTTTTGAGTTTTTTAACTATACAAAAAGCCCCCCTGTTAAAAAACAGAGA
The DNA here is from genome assembly GCA_027038695.1 of Acidobacteriota bacterium. Lineage (GTDB taxonomy): Bacteria > Acidobacteriota > Holophagae > Thermotomaculales > Thermotomaculaceae > Thermotomaculum. The sequence goes on along the minus strand of JALWHA010000217.1, from coordinate 8,528 downwards.
GGCTTTGAAAATATTTTTTAAAGAACCGTTTTTTATTTATGAATGTATCTTTTTATAGTTTTCCCAGAGTTTTTTCATTACCTCTTCAAGGTGAGGCTTTATCTTCGCCGGGTCGTCTGTTTTTTCCGGCATATTGTTAAAAACGGCATAAGGTACTTTAAAATCCTTAACATGTATAAAATCAGGGTCTCCTGAAGTAAACTCTTCCCAATCGGATTCCTTATAAAGCATCTCCAATTTTTTATCTTCCAGCGCATGTTCAAGCCATGAATCAGGCCTGTCCGGGTTAAACCTTCTCCTGTTTTTCCTCAAAGACTCTTCCCAGGTTACCTGAATGTACAATGTTCCCGCTTTTGAAAGTATTTCATCGGAAAGATACTGATACGCGGTTTTAAAACCTCCGTGTTCGCTTCCCCTTGAAAACTCCACCAAAAGTGTGTATTTGTCGTGGTAATTCGGGTTATCCCTCAACTTCTTTTCGTATAAAAGGTTTAGTTTTTTAATCAAAAAATTCCAGAACCACTTTTCCTTAAAGGTATAACCTTCGTACCTTTTTCCCTCGTATTCAAAATACTTATTTGTAAACACTCTCGGCAAACCCATCTCTTCAAGTATATCGTCGTCTTCAAACCTTTCCCACAAAATAGGGAAATCGTCAATCTCCTCAAACTCGCCTATATGGTACTTCTCAATCCTCTCTTCTAATGGAACACTCTTTAAAAAATCTATCACCTCGGATTTCCCCGCGGCAGGCCTTCCGTTAACAATGACGATGTCAAAGGTGTTTCTCTCAACTCCCATTTAAAACCTCCGTTCTGGATTTTATACCTATAAATAATATCCTATTTCGCCTATTTGAAAAAGTTAAAAAATTATTTAAATTTTGTACATAGGAATTAAAAATATTATAATACAAATAAAATAACAATTATGGGATGCAAAATGGATTATTCAAAACCTATAGAAATCGCGGAAGATATCTTCTGGGTAGGGTATCAAATACCTAATGACCCTTTTCAATGCCATGTTTATTTAATAAAAAACGGAGACGAATCGGTTTTAATTGATCCGGGGAGCATGATAACTTTCCCTATTACAATAAATAAAATTACCCAAATCACACCGTTAAACAAGATAAAATACATAATCTGCCATCACCAGGATCCTGATATTACCGGATGCATATCCACACTTGAAAAACTCATTCCGAGAAAAGACAAATTCATTGTCACCCATTGGAGGGCGCAGGCACTTCTCAAACATTACAAATGGGAAACACCCTTTTACCTTGTTGAAAAAAACAAGTGGAGGCTTATTCTAAAAAACAATAAAATACTTGATTTTATTTTTACTCCTTACGCTCATTTCCCCGGTGCTTTCTGCACCTTTGACAGAAAGACAAAAACTCTTTTCTCAAGCGACCTGTTCGGAGGCTTCACGGAAGAGTTCAAGCTGTTCGCTGAAGACGAAAATTACTTTGCAAGTTTAAAAGCCTTCCATGAGCACTATATCCCAAGCAGGGAGATACTGCTAAACGCTTTAATGGAAATAGAAAAGAAAGAACCGGAACTGGTAGCCCCGCAACACGGCTCAATCATAAAAAAAGAGTTGATCCCCTATATGATAAACAGAATGAAAGAGTTAAACTGCGGCTTATTCCTTCTAAGCTCTTACGAATCAAATATAGAAATACTGTTGAAAACAAACCAGATAATAAACGAGGTATTTAAAGAAATAGTAAATAACAGCAATTTTATTACGGTTTTGAGAAAAACGTATATTACTTTGAAAAAAAACGATATCCCCATAAAAGATATTATCGCCTACGCATACGACAAAGGAGAAAAAAAGGATGGAAAAGATTGGTACGCGGTATTTTCAACACTCAAAGGTGAAATCCAAAAACCTGATATTGAAAAAAACAAAAGTATAATAAAAACACTTGTTAAAGGAATAAGCAAACCGAAATGCATGGAAAAAATAAAACTTGTAACAGACAATATTGAAGAAAACCTAAACGTATTCTGTATCCCTCTTGCATCAAAAAGAAACAGCCTTAAAGCAGTAATATACTTTGTAATGAAAAAAGAATTAAACGACAAACAGAGAAAAACCATAGAAGAGGCTCTTGACAAACTAATCCACCCCCTCTCGTCTTCCCTTGCAAATGAAATACTTATAAAGGAATTGGGTGAAGAGAAAAAAGAACTCTTCAACACCGCCATCCACGATTCTTTAACGGGATTAAAAAACAGGGTGTTTTTAGAAAGTATAGCAAACAACGAGATATCAAAGGCAACAAGGTACGAATACCCTTTAAGCGTAATAATGTTTGACATAGACCATTTCAAAACGGTGAACGACACTTACGGCCACCTTGCGGGAGACTTTATACTGCAGGAGATCTCAAAGATTATTAAAACATCTTTTAGAGCCACCGATTACATTGTACGATACGGAGGGGAAGAAATTCTTGCTATCCTGCCGTATGCAAAAGAAAAAGACGCATGCAAAAGAGCGGAACACATAAGAGAACTAATCAACAGTAAAGAGTTTATTCTCGGAAATAAAATTATCAAAACAACAATAAGCGCCGGGGTTTATGAAAGAAAAGACGAAACAGAGATGTATGAACTTATAGGCAAAGCAGATAAAAGGTTGTACAAAGCAAAAGAATCAGGAAGAAACACGGTCGTATGTGACGATTAAAATTAGATAAAATCTTCAGGGAAGAAAATCTGTTCCCTTTCTAACTTTACGTCGAATTTATCATACACCCTTTTCTGTACAAGCGCTATCAAATCCTTAATATCCTTTGATGTGGCATTGCCAAGGTTTACAATAAAGCCTTTATGCTTTTCGGAAACCATAGCGTTTCCCACTCGCAACCCTCCGCAACCTGACTCTTCAATCAACTTGCCTGCATAGTAGCCTTCAGGCCTTTTAAAAACACTTCCCGCATTGGGATACTCAAGAGGAAATTTGGATTCCCTTTCCTTTTTTATCTTTTCCATTAAAGAAAGAATCTTTCGTTTATCTTTTCTTGCAGTCGCTCTAAAAACAGCCTCTAAAATGATAAAACCCTTTTTTTTAAATATTGAAGCCCTATACCCGAATTGACACATACTTTCAGGAAAGACAAACTCTTTACCCTTTTTATCCATAACCTTAACAAAACAGGCAATATCCTTAAACTCTCCGTAATTGTTTCCCGCATTCATAATCAACGCTCCGCCAACGGTTCCCGGAATATTGTAAGCAAACTCAAAACCTGAAACCCCTTTTGCATATGCAAAATAAGAGAGCGTCTCAAGAGGGACACCGCATTGAGCAATAATCATTCCGCATTTATAAGCAATTTTGTTAAGATTTTTTGTAATACACACCACACCCTCAACACCGTTGTCGTTGATTATAACGTTTGCCCCCCCGCCTAAAACATAGAAGGGTATTCCCAATCTTTTGCAGAATGCAAAACCTTTTTTTAATTTCTCAATAGAATTCGGGAAGATTACAATCTCCCCCTTCCCGCCTGTTTTGTAAGCGGCAAACTCCTTCAATGAAAAATTTTCAAAAAACTCAATACCTTTAAGTTTCAGGAAATCAATTAAGCGTTTTTTAATTATTTTATCCACTTATCATCACCCTTTGAATGCCAAAATGACACATTTGCCCAAATCTTTAGGCGGCACAATTTGTGCATTTTTTAACAATCCCGTTTGTTTCTATCAGTTAACCCGCAATCACAAGAAACTCTACAAGATGGCATCAAACTTGCATAAATACAGTTGACAGCCTTCTCCCAAAATTATTTGGGAAAAACCGGGACAGATAATCCCGGTTATTTTTTTATACATTCAAATGAACCTTTTTACCGTCAATTATATCTTTATACGCATCAAGAATAGGGTCAATCTCGTTTCTTAAAAAATCTTCAACCTGAGAGGTGGCCCTGCCGATAAACTCTTCAGGCTTTAGAATATTCATTATCTCTTCCCTGTTTAAAGGAATTCTCTTATCTTCCGCAAGAAAGTCTATCAACGGGTTTTTATCTGCTCCTGCCTTAATTGCATCCATTGCTTTATGAGAGTACTGCCTTATAATTTCGTGGATTTCCTGCCTGTCCGCACCCTTTTTCACAGATTCCATCAGTATGTTTTCCGTTGCCATAAAAGGCAATTCCCTCGCTACATGAGATTCTATAACCTTTTCGTTTACCCTTAAATTCTCGGTTATATTTGCATAAATTAAAAGCAATGCGTCTGCGGTTAAAAACGCCTGAGGGATTACAATCCTTCTGTTTGCAGAATCGTCAAGCGTCCTTTCAAACCACTGGGTTGCGGCGGTAAAAGCGGTATTATTCGCAAGGGAAATAAGGTACCTTGCAAGTGCAGTCATCCTTTCAGAGCGCATAGGGTTTCTCTTGTAAGCCATCGCCGAAGAACCTACCTGTTTCTCCTCAAAAGGCTCTTCCATCTCCCTATCGTGCTGCAAAAGCCTTAAATCGTTCCCGAATTTAGAACAGGAAACCGCAACCTGCCTTAAAACATGGACAACGTCGTCGTCAATCTTTCTCGTATAGGTCTGCCCGGTAATAGTCAAACTTCTCGGGAAACCCATCCTTTTAACAACAATCTCGTCAAGTTGCTTAACCTTTTCTTCGTCTCCGTCAAAAAGTTTCAAAAAACTTGCCTGAGTTCCCGTGGTTCCCTTAACCCCTCTTGCGGGAATCCTGCTGTGGAGAAGAGAGATAAGTTTAAAATCTATAAGCAAATCCTGAAGCCATAAAGCCGCCCTTTTCCCTACCGTCGTTAACTGTGCAGGCTGAAAGTGTGTGAAGCCTAAAGTCGGCATATGCCTGTAATCGCAGGCAATTTTTCTCAAATTGCTCATTACCTTTAAAAGCCTTTTCCTAACAAGAGAAAGCCCCTCTTTCATTTGAACTAAATCCGTATTATCTCCGACAAAGGCTGACGTAGCCCCAAGGTGAATAATTGACATTGCGGAAGGTGCGGCTTTGCCGAAGGTATGAATATGAGCCATAACATCGTGCTTCAACTCCTTCTCCTTCTTTGCAGCATACTCAAAATCAATGTCTTCAAGGTGCTCCCTCATCTCCTCAATCTGCTCGTCTGTAATAGGCAGGCCTAAATCCTTTTCCGCTTCTGCCAGAATTAGCCAGAGTTTTCTCCAGGTTTTAAACTTGTATTCGTCAGAGAAAAGGTAAGCCATCTCGTCTGAAGCATACCTTACTATTAAAGGATTGTTATACTTTTTTCTCTCCATTAATTCCTCCGCATTGTATTTATAAAGGGATATTGCCGTGTTTTTTAGGCGGCAGATTATCCCTTTTGTTGTCAAGTGATTCAAGCGCTTTAATCAGTTTTATCCTCGTGTTTTCAGGCATAATAATCTCGTCAACAAAACCCATCTCGGCAGCGGTGTACGGGTTTGCAAAAAGCCTTTTATAATCCTCAACAAGTTTTTTCCTTAGCTCATCAGGGTTCTCCGCTTTTGCAAGTTCTTTTCTATAAAGTATATTTACCGCACCTTCAGGCCCCATTACCGCGATTTCCGCCGTCGGATAAGCGAAATTGTAATCAGTCCTTATATGCTTGGAAGCCATAACGCAGTATGCCCCGCCATAAGCCTTTCTCGTAATTATGGTAATCTTCGGAACGGTTGCCTCGGAAAATGCGTAAAGCAACTTTGCACCGTGAACAATTATTCCGCCGTGCTCCTGATTAACCCCCGGCAAAAATCCCGGCACATCTTCAAAAGTAATAAGGGGTATATTAAAGGCATCACAAAACCTTACAAACCTTGCACCCTTTCTTGAAGCGTTAATATCAAGCACCCCAGCAAGGTAATTAGGCTGATTGGCAACAATTCCCACAGGCCTGCCGTTCAGCCTTCCAAACCCAACTACAATATTTTTCGCAAAGTGCTCATGGACCTCAAAAAAGTACTCATCATCAAGAATAGGCTTAATAATGTCCCTTATATCGTACGGAAGGTTAGGATTATCGGGAACAACACTGTTTAACTCGGGAATAACCCTGTCAACCGGGTCGTTGCACTCAAGCCTCGGAGGCTCTTCCATATTGTTTGACGGCATAAATGAAACCAATTCCCTTATGCACGCAAGGCATGCCTTGTCGTTTTCTAAAGCAAAGTGAGCAACCCCGGAAACCTCGTTGTGAGTCCTTGCGCCTCCTAACTCTTCCTTTGTAACCTCTTCGTGGGTAACCGTTTTAATAACGTCAGGCCCGGTAACAAACATGTATGATGTATCTTTAACCATTAAGGTGAAATCGGTAATTGCGGGAGAGTAAACAGCCCCCCCTGCACACGGCCCCATAATTGCGGAGATCTGAGGTATTACCCCTGAAGCAAGGGTATTTCTCAAGAATATATCCGCATAACCGCCTAAAGAAACGACACCCTCATGTATCCTTGCCCCGCCTGAATCGTTTAACCCGATAAGGGGAGCGCCTACCTTCATTGCCAGATCCATTATCTTGCATATCTTCTTTGCGTACATCTCGGAAAGGGAGCCCCCGAATACGGTAAAATCCTGAGAAAACACATAAACAAGCCTTCCGTCTATCCTTCCGAACCCGGTAACAACGCCGTCTCCGACTATCTTCTTCTTATCCATTCCGAAATTATCGCACCTGTGAACAACAAACCTGTCCATCTCTTCAAAAGTGCCTTTATCTAAAAGCAGTTCTATTCTTTCTCTCGCGGTCAACTTGCCTGTCGCATGCTGTTTTTCTATTCTCTCCTTCCCTCCTCCTAAAAGCGCTTTCTCATTTCTTTCTTTTAATTCTTTTAATTTTTCTTCAAGAGTCATCCAATCCCCCTCTTAAAATTGTCTAAACCTTTCTTTAATCTATCAAAAAAAGGAAAAATTTACAATTTGTTAAAGGGGAAAACATAGAATATTTCAAGAAAAAAGGGGAAACAAGTTCCCCTAAAAGTTTTTATCTTCTATAAAAGAGTTTGCCTGTAATCAAAAGGCTTAAAAATACAAAAATCCCGAAAACAATGCTGCTTATGGAAATTTGCATAACTCCAGAAAGGATATGCCCGCTTGTGCAACCCCCTGCCATCCTTGCGCCGAATATAAGGATAAACCCGCCAATAAATGAGTAAACAAGCTTTTTAGCCTTTGAATTTCCCTTATATTTCTCCCATCTTGGATAAACACATTGAAATGAAAATTCCTTTTTTATAATGGCAAATACAAAGGCGCAAACAAGTGCCCCCGCCAAAAATATCAATTCCCAGTAACCGGGGGTTTGAATCTTCTGAAAATAAGCGTTAGCCGTTGTCCCCGCAATTTTATCCGCAAGGTAAGGAAAAGCGGTTGAAGCGCCTATCGGCCTGTTTTGGACAACCTTTAAAAAGATTACAGGGTTTAAAACACCGAGCATAATCCCGGAATAAAGCCACTTCTTATTCTTTTTGCCTTCAATTTTATCAAGGTAAAAAGAAACATACATCAAAACAAGGCCGAAAATCAAGGCAAGAATGTAAAACAAAATCCCGTGATCCCCTAAAATGCTTTCAAGGGAAACCTTGCCTAAATTCGGGCCTAAAATATCCTTAATTGACGGCAGAACAAGGGTGAAAACCAATCCACCGAAAAGACCGCCTATCAATCCCACAATAGCGTCAACAGAGCCTTCCCCTACCGAAATTGCAAGGGTTCCGGGGCAGTAGCCTAAAATTGCCATCCCTATTCCAAAAAGAATTCCCCCTAAAACAATGCCGCCTAAAACAAACGGCTTAACATGATAGCCTGCAAACCCGAAGCCTATCTCAAAGGCAAGTATAATCATTCCAAGCCCTATGGCAAAAGCCATGGTTTTTGCAACAGTCAAATCCTCAAGGGCAGCCATTCCGCTTATTGTTTCAAATTTGTTTAACTTTGCGTAAATTATTGCAAACCCGAATAAAAAACCTAAAACAAAAATCTCCAACATATCCCCTCCCGCAAAAATTTTGTTAATTTTACTTTACCCTACAAAAAAATTATTTCAATAAAATTTTTACAAAAAAATAAAGTTTAAGTATAATTAAATGGATTCAGGAGGGATTATGGAAGAATATAAATTTTTAATAGAGACAAAAGAAATCACAAAAGGGAAACCGAAACAGGTAAAATCAGGCATTAAAAAATTCACCGTTTACTTTAACGGAAAAGAATACTTTGTTTTTGACTCGCACTGCCCCCACGCAAGGGCTGATTTAACAAAGGCAAAGTACACGAAAAACGAGGTTCAATGCCATTGGCACGGCTACAGGTTCAGCCTTGAAGACGGCAGGGGAAATGGAAATAACTTTCAGTTAAAACTCTATGAGGTTAAAATAGAAGACGGTAAAATTTTTGTTAAAGAGAAAAAAGAAGAAGAACAGGAAAACCTGCTGTTCTTTCCCGAAGTAAAGTTTAAGGGGGAAAAAGATGATAAGTGATTTAAGATGGATAGCGTGGGAAGTAACCCCGAGGTGCAACCTCTCCT
>JALWHA010000216.1 GCA_027038695.1 Acidobacteriota bacterium | reverse complement strand
ATGAGTTAAATTTTGCAATTTCAGACAGCGAAAAGGCTATGTTTGACACCTTGATTGAGGTGAGGGAAGAGGTTTTGAAGGCGCTTGAAGAGGCGAGGAAGGAAAAGGTTATTGGGCATCCGCTTGATGCGGAGGTTTCATTAACTTTAAAGGAAAAGCAGTTTGAATTGCTAAATCCTTTGATTGATGAGTTAAACAGGTACTTCATTGTTTCAAAAGTTAAGGTTGAAAAGGGAGAGGAGTTAAAGGTTGAGGTTAGCAAGGCTTCGGGGGAGAAGTGTTTAAGGTGCTGGAATTACAGTGAGTTGAATGAAGACGGGCTTTGCAAAAGGTGTGAAACTGTTTTAAAGGGAGAATAGTTTGGGGTTTAGAAGGGGAAGAAGCAAACTCTCATGCACATACATTACAATTTTAGTTGTATTGGGGGACTGGTTGACCAAATACCTTGTGCACGACATACTCCCCCTTTACCACTCTTTTAAGGTGAGAGATGGGTTTTTCTCCATAGTGCATGTGAGGAATTACGGCACTGCATTCGGTTTTATGAATCAAGGCAAGGAAACCTTTTTCAACAATGTGTTTTTTATTGTTGCGTCTGTCATTGCTTTAATCCTTGTCTTTTACCTTATTGTGAGAGAGGATGCCTCAAACAGGTTGTCTTTAATAGGTTTGTTCCTTATTTTAGGGGGGATAATAGGCAATCAGGGGGAGAGGATTTTTCACGGTTATGTTACTGATTTCCTTGATTTTTATGTTAAAACTCACCACTGGCCTGCATTCAATATTGCAGACAGTTCAATTACGGTGGGGTTAACGCTTTACTTTGTTGCAAACTATATTTTAAATAAAGACGGGAGATAGTATGCACCCTAAACTTATTGAGATTGGAAACTTTTACATTCCCACTTACGGCTTTTTTGTTGCATTGGGGGTGATTTTAGGGGTATGGCTTACATTAAAACTTGCAGCAAGGGAAGGTTTTAGTAAGGAGCAGATTGACCAGATTGGAAACCTTGCTATTTACTCTATTTTGGGCGGGCTTTTAGGCTCAAAACTTCTGCTCATTATTGTTGATTTTAAATACTATGTTCAAAATCCTGCTGATTTAATCTATGTTGTCCGCTCCGGCGGTGTTTACTACGGCGGATTGATTGGCGGCTTGATTACAGGCATTTACTTTTTTAAGAAGTATAAACTCCCTGTCTGGAAGGTTGGGGATATTGCTGCGCCTCACATTGCTTTAGGCCAGTTTTTTGGAAGGCTTGGGTGCTTTTCAGCAGGGTGCTGTTATGGGAAAGAATGTGGCTGCGGCTGGGGAATTACCTTTCATTCTCATTTTGCACACAATGTTGTTGGCACTCCGTTGGGCATTCCTCTGTATCCCACTCAATTGATGCACGCTTTTTCCAATTTGATAATATTCCTTGTTTTAAGGTTTTACTTTTATCCCAGAAAGAGGTTTGACGGGCAAATACTGTGGTTTTATGTGCTTTTTTACAGCATAACAAGGTTTATTATTGAGTTTTTCAGGGGAGACACTGTGAGGGGCTTTGTGTTTGGCACCCTTTCAACATCGCAGTTTATAAGCCTTGTGATGTTTTTTGTTGCAATCTTTATGCTTTACAAACTTAAACCGAAAAAGGAACAAAATGCTTGAAAGAATAGTTTTTGAATACTCTTTTGAAGAGAGGCTTGATAAATTTCTCTCAAATTACTTTAAAGATAAATTCTCCCGCTCAAAGATTAAGAAGGCTATTGAGGAGGGGCTTGTTAAGGTAAACGGGGAGACAGCCTCAAAGGCAGGCTTAATGCTTCAAGAGGGCGATGTTATTGAGATAGAGATTGAGGAAGAGGAGAATATAATTGATAAGGTTGAGCCTGTAAATATTCCCCTTGACATTGTTTACGAAGATGAGTACCTGCTGATTGTAAACAAGCAGGCTGGGTTAACGGTGCATCCCGCTTCTTCAAACAGGGGAGAGCCGACCTTAGTCCACGCTTTAAAGTATCACTTTAAATCGCTTTCAACTTTGGGGGGAGAGCAGAGGGCAGGCATTGTTCACAGGCTTGACAAGGAGACAAGCGGGCTTATGGTTGTTGCAAAGGCAGACGAGGTGCACAAAAAATTATCCGATATGTTTAAAAACAGGGAGATTGTAAAGGTTTACAAGGCTGTTTGTTTTGGCAAGTTTAAAGAAGAAACGGGGACAATAAACCTTCCAATAGGAAGAAGCCAGTCTGACAGAAAGAAGTTTATAGTGAGGCAGGATGGGAGAGAGGCAATCACTCATTACAAGGTTAAAGAGAGAATAGGTATGTTTTCAATTGTAAATGTAAGCCTTGAAACAGGAAGAACACACCAGATAAGGGTGCATTTAAGCCACATAGGCCATCCCATTGTTGGGGATAAGGTTTATGGCCAGAATCGGTGGAAGGGTATTGAAAACACCAAACTCCGTGCTTATGTTAAAAACTTTCCAAGGCAGGCTCTCCACTCCGCGCTTTTAAGGTTTTTCCATCCAATTACGGGAGAAGAGATTAAGGTTAAAAGGGATTTTCCTCAAGATATAAAAAACCTTGTTGAGGAGATAAAGAAATACTATCCCACAAGTTCAGAATAGAGTTTTTTTGAGGGAATGCCGTATTTTTTAGACAAAAACTTAATGGCTTTTTTAGGCTCAATTTTTTCTTTTAATAGCATATTAAACTCTTCAATAAGGGATTGAGGGATTCCGCTCTCCCTTTTGTTTATTGGCGGGGAGAAAACAATAACAAACTCACCCTTTTCTTTCTCTGAAATCTCTTTCAAAACCTCTTCAATTTTGCCTTTGATAACCTTCTGGTGGATTTTTGTCAACTCTTTTACAACTGCCACCTCTCTGTTTAAACCAATATCCTTTGCAACTTTCAATGTTTTTAAAACCCTTAATGGAGACTGGTAAAATAT
>JALWHA010000215.1 GCA_027038695.1 Acidobacteriota bacterium | reverse complement strand
GGGCATTAATCACTCAAAGTACTTTATTGTTGACAATAAAATTTGCTACATAGGAAGCCAGAACTTTGACTGGAGAGCATTAAAACACATACACGAAACAGGCATATTGACAGATGAGCCTCACATTGTAAAGGCACTGTCTTTAATTTATAATGCCGATTGGGATTACAACAACGGGCACAAAGACGCTTACAAAAAACTACGTAATAAAAAAGTTGATTTTAGACAGGACATCTTTCTGACAGGTTCCCCCGCAAGGTTTTTACCTGAAGGAATGAAGCCATCTTTGAATCAATTGCTTGAAATGATTGATTCTGCCCAAAAATCCATAACCATTCAACTTTTGAACTACTCTACCTATATTCACGGAAGCACAGACAGGTTTACCGCAATTTCAAACGCTTTGAAAAAAGCAGCAAAAAGGGGCGTAAAGATAAAACTCCTTGTTTCAGACTGGAATTTAAGAAAAACTGCTATTGAATCTATCAGGGAATTGGCAATGATTAAAAATATTGAGGTTAGGATTGTAACAATTCCCCGCAGTAAAGAGGGTTTTATTCCCTATGCAAGGGTTATCCACTCAAAGGTGGTAACAATTGACGGAAAGAAAGGCTGGGTTGGGACAAGCAATTTCGGATACAATTATTTCTACTCTTCAAGGAATGTTGAGGTTGTAATCAAAATAAAACCAATTATCAAAGTGTTAAAAGAGATGTTTGACGCTCTGTGGAATTCTGAGTATGCACACAAGCTAAACCTTAAGGTAAGGTATAAGGCGCCGAAGATTGCTTGAGAAACACAGTTTTTTTAAAAAAAATCAAATTGTCTTATTGAGTTTGATAAGCAAAAATACATTTTTAGACCTGTTTGTACAGTATAATGTTTGTTAGGCGGGAGGGCTAATGAGCAAGGCTAAAGTATTGTTCCTTTTTCATATGCATCAGCCTTATTATGTGGATATTGCCGAAAACAAGGCTATTATGCCGTGGGTAAGGCTCCACGGTATTAAAGGCTATTACGATATTCCTTATTTGATTGACAAACTTGAGAAGACAAAGGTAACGATAAATCTCGTGCCGTCTTTGATTGAGCAGATTATACTCTATTCGGAAAGAAAAATTAGCGATGTATATCTTGACCTGACTTTAAAGTCTCCTTCTGAAATGGACGAAGACGAGAAGTTGTTTTTAATAGACAATTTCTTTTCGGTGAACAGGAAGAATTTTATTGAAAACAACCCTGATTACATGAGATTGCTCAGGTTGAGAGGAGATTCCGAAGATGCGAGTGAATTAAGGAAGAGGCTTGCATTTTATACAGAGCAGGATTTAAGGGATCTGCAGGTGCTTTTTAACCTTTCCTGGTTCGGTTTTGCGGCGAGAAGGGAGTTTGATAATTTAAACGGTTTAATAGAGAAGGGAAAAGGATACACCGAGGATGATATTCAAACCGTTATAAATATTCAGTTTGAAGTATTGCAAAGGCTTTTACCCCTGTATAAAAAACTTTTAAAAGAGGGAAAGATTGAAATCTCTATTTCTCCGTACTTTCACCCTGTTTTGCCTTTGATTATAGATTCCGATGTTGGAAGGGTCGCGCTTCCGGACAAGCCTTTTCCTCCTAAATTTTCATACCCTAAACATGCTAAAACACACATTTTAGAGGGTATCAAGTTGTTTGAGGAGGTTTTCGGAGAAAAACCTGTAGGAATGTGGCCTTCGGAAGGTTCGGTATCCGAAGATTCTTTAAATTTGATTTCCGAATGCGGTTTTAAATGGATTGCTACAGACGAGGGGATTTTAAAGAAAAGCGGTTTTGAGAATAAACACAGGTTTGATTTTTTGTATAAGCCTTATAAATTCAGGGATAAAATTTTGTGTTTTTTCAGGGATAGGGAGTTATCCGATAAGATCGGTTTTGTTTATTACCATATGCAACCGGAAGAGGCTCAAAATGATTTTTTGTCTTACCTGAAACGGATTGTGCATTTTAACCCCAAAGGGGAGCCTGTTGTATCCGTTATTTTTGACGGGGAAAACCCGTGGGAATTTTATGAAAACCTTGCCGAGGATTTTCTTTTTTCTTTTTTTAAGGGGATTGAGAAGAGCGATTTTGCAGAAACTTCTACATTTTCTAATGTGATTGAAACCGATGATTTCGGAAGGCTTGAAACAATATGGCCGGGGTCATGGATTAATTCAAATTTTGCAATCTGGATAGGGCATCACGAGATGAACACTGCATGGTCTTATCTGGGAAGGGCTGCGGAGTTTTTGCAAGAAAGAGAGAAGCGGTTTGCGGATATTAAAATGCTTCAAAAGGCAAAAAAAGAGTTAATGGTGGCTGAAGGAAGCGATTGGTTTTGGTGGTACGGGGACGATTTTCAAGTAAAAGGTCAGGAAAAGTTTGACCTTCTATTTTTAAAGCACCTTGCAAATGTTTACAGGTTTTTGGGAGAGGAAGAGCCTGTCTTTTTGAGGGTTCCCATAAAAAAACCGAAATCTTTTAATATGCCTAAAATGCCTGTTTCTCTCATTTCGCCTGATATTGACGGGGAAATCACTAATTTTTTTGAATGGAGCGGTGCTGGGGAGTATAAGGTTTCAGGCAAAGGCGGAGCAATGTTTGAAGGGGAAAGCCCGGTAAAAAGAATTTTATTCGGGCAGGATTTAAAAAATGTTTATTTTTTCATTGAAGCTAGAGAGCCTGTCGGCGTTTTTGAGTTGTTTTTACAGGATAAGCACTTTTTCAGGCTAAGATTCCCGTTTAAAAAAGGCAAATTTTCACTTCCTATCTCTGTTTTCGGGGATAAGGGGTTTAAAGATAGCGGGTTTAACGCCATGGTCGCCATAGACCGTGTGATTGAAGTGAAGATAGACGGGGGTATTTTTGCTTTTCATGGAAGCGATACCCTGAAGTTTGCATTGAATGTTCGGGAGAATAGAGATGTTAGAATTCCGCAGGCCGGTTTTTTTGAGACAGGAATAACCTTTCCCCCGTTTAAAAAGTTTTTAATGATTTTTTAGTTTTTTCCTGATTTTTTAATTTTAATTCATTTTTTTTCTTGTGCTAAAATATAAACGGGAGGCTATTATGGTTGTATCTTACAATGATAACTTGCAGTTCGGTAAAAGCGTTTTCCATGTTCAAACGGAATTTTATAAAGCGTCCGGGACAATTATTTGTAATATTTTCAAGGACGGCAAGGCATTAAAAAAATTGAAAAAACCTGTTGAAGGTGAGCAGGATTTGAATAAATTGATTCTGGATTTTCATGAATTTGTTTTAAACAGGTTGAAAGAAGGCGCTAAAAATAAAGAAATAAAACAGGCCGCGGCTTTTAAATTTTATTTCCCCGAGGAATTAAAGTCCAAAATAATTGATATTGTCGCCCCCTATTTCGGAGCCGCTATGAATGTTATCTGGGAAGATGCGGTGAAGAAGTCTCCTGATATAGAGGCTTTTGTGTCTAACCTTTTAAATGACCTTGACGAGAAGTGGCGTGTGGTTATAGAGCATAAGGTCAGGTTTATAATTTCCAATTCCCTTAATTTTAAAGCCGGTAAAAAAAATGTGTTTATAGGCAATGTTGAAAGGGACAAGGTTTTGCTTGTGATTACCCCTTATTTCGGCGTTAACGCCAATTCCGTTTTGGATATAGCACAGAGTTTGTACAGCGGGGATATAGGCAAGTTTAAAGAGATTATCCTGAAAAAGTATTCCGGGGACAAAAGGGAAGAGTTGGGAAAAAGCCTTACTAAACTATTAGGCTAAAAGAGTATTTCCGGAAGCAGTTCCCCGGCTTTGCCTTTGTAAAATTCGTCAAAGTAACCTATATTGTCAGGTTCTTCTTTATTAACACAAACTGTTTTCTTTCCGAATTTTTTTGCTATTGAGACAAATCCCGCCGCCGGATAAACCACTCCTGAAGTCCCTATTACTATGAAAATGTCGCATTCGCTTAATGCATTTGTTGTTATTTCAAGATGTTCAGGGTTTAAAGATTCCCCGAACCATACTATGTGAGGCCTTAGCATTCCCTTTTCTTTGCAGTTGTGATAGGGGGGTATTTCCTGGTATATGTTTCTATCTTCAAATATTTCTCCGCACTTTGCACACCTTGAATAGATCAGGTTTCCATGTATTTCAATAACGTTTTCTGATCCCGCCCTTTTATGCAGCCCGTCAACATTCTGGGTTATAAGCAGAAATTTGCCCCCGTTTTGTTTTACCGCTTTTTCAAGATTTGTTAATGCAATGTGTCCGTTGTTGGGTTTGCATTCAAGAGCCTGTTTTCTTCTCATTAAGTAAAACTCCCAGACAAGTTCAGGGTCTCTTGCGAAAGCGATAGGGGAGGCCACCTCTTCAATGCGGTAGTTCTTCCATAACCCGTCTGCGTCTCTGAATGTTTTTATGCCTGATTCCGCCGAAATTCCGGCACCTGTCATTACTACAACATAGGATTTCAGGTTTTTAACGATTTTTTCCATTTATTCCCCCGATGATTTTTTTTATAATTTTACCATGCTTGAAAAGATAATACCCCCTCAATGTGTATGTTGCAATCAGGTTTTTAAAAAAACAAGATTTGGTTTGTGCGAAAAGTGTTTGGGTTCTTTGATGTTTGAGGGTAGTGAAGCAAGGTGTAAATACTGCTCTTACCCTCTGCCTTTCGGGTCAAATATTTGCGGCAGGTGTTTTAGTAATAAAAACCGTTTTGACGGAGGTTTTGCGCTGTTCCCTTACAATGAATGCGGAAGGGCTTTAATTCATTCGGTAAAATTTAAAGACAGGATAGAGTATTTAAAGGTATTGACTTTGTTTAAATCTGAGATTGCCGATTTTTTAAAAGATAAAAATATTGATGTGGTAACCTATGTTCCCTCTTCGCTTTATCATTATCTAATTAGAGGTTACTCCGTCCCCCGGGAGATGGCAAAGATTTTGTCTTCTTATTTTTCAATCCCTTATAAAAAACTTGTTTTTACCAATAAGCCGTTTAAGAGGTTGTTATCCAAAAGCAAGAGTGTTGCGGAAAGGAAAAGTATCGTTAAAGGTTTTTTCAGGGTAAAAAGCGGCTCTGTTTTCAAAAATGTGCTTCTATTGGACGATGTTTTTACAACCGGGACTACCGTTAATAGAATTGCTGATTTACTTAAAAGTGAAAATGTGGCGGAAAAAGTGTTTTTTCTTACCCTTGCTATGGTTGTGAAGAATTAATTATTCACTTTGAACCGGAATAGTAACAGGCTGCCATGTTTTAACGGCTGTTTTGCCTTTGTAAAGCGGGGGAGAGAATTTCCATTTTTTTATTGTCGTTAATGCTTTGTTGATAAGTATTCCCCTATCTATTTTGTCTTGAGGGATATCGGTGGAAACAAAGTATGCGTTTTTTACATTTCCGTATTCATCTATAAGTGCGTTAACGATAACGATTCCTTTTATTTTTGAAAAAATTCCTTTTGATTTGACTTTTGCCGGAGGATTTACAAGGGGTTTGGCTAAGGTTAACATATCTGAAGAGGGGATTAAGTCACCTTCGTCAACATTTTCAAGCACGGTTATCTTTTTGTTTAAACTCTTTATCTTTTCGTTTAGTTTAATGTTTTTCTCAAGGAGTTTTTGATTCTTTTTCTGCTCGCTTATCAACTCTGATATGAGTTTTTTGGAAGCGTTTGACTCCATTGAAAATGTTTCCCTTAAATTTTTTAATGTAACCGATTGTTGTTTCAGCTTGTTTTCCAATTCCTTTATATTTGCTTCTTTTTCCGTTATTGTTTTGTCTTTTTCATTTAGTAGGTTTTTAAAACTTTTTGTTTCTTTTTTGAGTTTTTTGTTTGTTGATTTCAGCCTTTTAACTTCTCTCTGAAGAGTTTTAACCTTTTTGCCTAATTGGTTGATTTTGTTTTTTTGCGTCTTTAATTCTGTTTCAAGGGAGGAAATGTTTTTTAATAGTTCACTTTTCTTTTTCCCGCTTTTAGAAAAAACCGATTGTATTTTTGCTAATTTATCTGATAATTCTTGCAATTCGTCATCTTTGCGGGAAACTTGTTTTTTTAACTTTTTGATCTCGGATTTCAGGTGTTCGGTTTCTTTTCCCCTGTTTAACTCCCTGTATCCCAAAAATCCGCTAACTCCTAAGAGAATAAGGATAATTAAGAGATATAAAACATTCCCCTTCTTTTTTTCTGGTTTTTCTATCTTTCTTATTTCAACCAGGTTTTCAAATTCTAAATCTTCAAAATTGTTTTTGTTATCCATCAAATTTAATTATACCCTTTTGATAGAGTTCAGCAAAGATTGTTCTTGCTTTATTTTCCTTTATAGGTGAAATTTTTATTATTGAGTTTATATCCCAATTGCCGTTTACCCTGGAGATTAAAAAACCTTCTTCGGGGGAAAAGGTCATGGCTGCAATCTCGTTTATTGTTTTGGTAAGCCTGGGGATTTTGCTGCCGTCCCCTATTATTTCGTTTACCCGTTTTTGCAGGTGTTGGATTAAGTCATTTGCTACTTTATGGTCTCTGTATTTGTATGAAAGCACTTCTATTAAAGAGTAGCTTTCCACAAAAGAGTTTTTTTCTATTAATTTCAATACTTTGTTTTTTATGCTTTTTTTGGCAATAGAGAGGTCAACTTCACTGGATTTTTTGAATTTTAGGTACCCTGCCTGATAACAGTCGAAAAGTGTTTTAAACACGTAAAAATCTGGAGAGCGGAATTCCATTGCTATATTTTTAACTGTTTTTTTACCGTTTATTGCTCTTAATAATTTAGCGTGGTTTGGAGATAGAGGAAGTGCGTCTACAATTTTATCAAAGACGATAACAGGGATATACTCTTTATTAGGAATAACTTTTTTTATTCTTTCCCATTCGTCCACCCTCCGTGCCGCTTCCAATATTACGGCATTTGGGTCAACCTGTGCTTCAATCATGTCTAACTCTATGGTTTCATTGGGGATAAATTCGTATTCCCCTTCTTCCCATGTGAAAGCACCATACACTGTTTCTTCAATCTTTGTTTTAATAAACTGTTTCATTTTTGTTTCGCTTACTATTCCTTCTTCCACCAGCATTTTGCCTAACATCATGTTTTTTTCCTTTTGGGCGTCTATCGCTTCTTTTAACCCTTTTTCGGTAATAATGCCATAACTTATCAGGAATTGTCCCAGGTATTCGTTAGGATTTTCGGAAGCGGTTGCTATAATTTTTCCGTTTTTAAAATAGATCTTTTTTGTTTCTTTGTAATTGGTAATTTTTAGAACCCCGGTATGGCCTCCGACAGCAAGAAACTGCATTGCGTCGGCAATACCCATCAGTTCAAGGGTGCCTTTTAGTTGTTGCATTTTTTACCCTTTTTTTTAGGCCAATCTTTAATTGTTCTTTGTTTAACCCTTGATAAGGCAAGACAGCATTCTGGTACGTCGCTTGTGATGGTTGAACCTGCTCCTATGTAAGAGAAGTTGCCTATTTTAACTGGTGCCACAAGTTGTGTGTCGCTGCCTATGAAACAGTTTTTCCCGATAATTGTTTTATGTTTTTTCTCTCCGTCATAATTACAGGTTATCGTTCCTGCTCCTATATTGCTGTTTTCTCCTATTTCGCAGTCCCCTAAATATGTCAGGTGTGAAGATTTTACCCCTTCTCTTAACACTGCTTTTTTGGTTTCTACAAAGTTTCCTATTTTAACCTTTTCTTCTGTAACGGTTCCCGGCCTTAATCTCGCAAAGGGGCCTATTGAACAGTTAGACGATACTTCTGCCCCTTCAATGTGAGAGTATTCCAGAATAGAAGTATTTGCGCCTATTTTACTGCCTATGATAATGCTTCCCGATTTTATAATGCAGTTTTTCCCTATTTTGCTTCTCGCTTCTATTATTACTCCCGGATAAATTATTGTATCTTTCCCTATTTCTACGTCGTCTTCTATCCTGACCGTTTCAGGCTGATAAATTGTTATCCCGTTGTCCATGTGTTTCCCGATATTTCTCTTTATCGCTATTGAATCGGCTTTTGACAGTTGCTTTCTATCGTTTACTCCATAAAAATTTTCTTCTTCGGATGTTTTAAATACCGCAATTGAATAACCTTTATGTTTTAAGATATATGGTAAGTCCGTTAAATAGTATTCATTTTGAGCGTTATTGTTTGAAACCTCTTTTAAATATTCTAAAAGGAGTGAGTTTTTAAAAATGTAAATACCTGAATTGACGAGGTTATTTTGCTTTTCTTCCTCGTTTGCGTCTTTTTCTTCAATAATGTTGAAAAATTCTCCGTCTATTTCAAATACCCGTCCGTATCCTTTCGGATTGTTAGTGCGGAAGGCAAGTATTGTGGCGTCAGCGTCCCTTTTAAACGTGAATTTTATAAAATTTTCAATATCGTTTTTTTCTATTAACGGGATATCGCCAGGAGTTATAAGGGTGTAGCCGTTTTCATCAGCATAAAATTCTTTTGCACACATAACCGCATGAGCGGTGCCGAGTCTTTCTGTTTGTTCGAATATATTGATTTGAACGTCTTTTACGTATTTTTTTGCTTTTTCTATGTTTTTGCCGAAAACAGCCCCAGCTTTAATATTAAGTTTTTTGGCGGTATTTAAGATTCTAAAGAATATAGGAATGCCGCCCACCTTGTGAAATACTTTCGGGGTAGCGGATTTCATTCTTTTTCCTTCTCCGGCGGCAAGAATAAGCCATTTGATTTCTTGCATTATTATTTTCCTAATATTTTTAATGCAATAGGTTTAAGGATTTGATCTTTTACGGCGATATAAATTATTGACGGATTATTTGCCATTGCTTTTTTTAGGTGTTTTTCTGCATTTATCTCATTATTTTCACCTGCTTCGGCAATAGCGTAAAGGTAAAGGTAAGTTTCATTTCTGTTTTTGTTTGTTTTAAATATCTCGTCTAAAACTTTTTTGGCTTCTCCAAATTGTCCGTTGTTTATCAGGAAGACGGCATATCCGTAATCAACTTTTTTCTTATTTGATTTTTTTTCTTGTAATCTTTCATTACAAAGAGCGATGTAACTTTTGCATTTTGAAATAAGTTGTAAATCATTGGTAGACTCTATGGATTTATTGAACTTATCTATTGCTTTTTTATAATCCTTTTTAGCAAAAAGGTTTAAGCCTTCTTCATATAGTATTAATGCCATGTTATCCCCTCCCGCTACTTCGTTTCTAATAATAAAGATTAGCATAATTACAAATGTTTTTCAATTTTTCAGGATTCAGGTTGGTTGAATATTGAAAAAAAATAAATAGATAGTATTATTTATATATAAATTTGGAGTGATAATGGCCAGGAATAAAGTACCTTCTATTCTTAACAAGTTTTCGGTTGCATATCTTATTCAGATCTTCCTTGCATTTACGATAAGCGGTTTCCTGTTTATGGGAATTTCTTATACCAAAAGAAAAAATTCGTTTAAGGAAAGAATAAACAGGTATACGAAATCTTTTAGCGATGTTATAGCCTATCCGCTTTGGAGTTATGATTTTGATTCAGTCGGCAGGTATGCGCAGGTGTTTTTAAATAGCAAAGATATTTGCGCGGTAACGGTGTTTGACGATTCTGGAAAAACCGTGATCTCTAAAACTCTTCCCTATTATAAACAGATTGTTTTGTCAAACCTTAGCAAAAAGGTAAAAAGATCGGTTGTTTTTGACGGTAAAAAGATAGGTAGTGTGGAAATAGTCTATTCGGAACAGTCGTTGAAGGATTTTATAGATACTTTTGTGTTTTTAATGTTGTGTTTAATAGCGTCTTTGGCGTTGATTCTCCTTTTTGGGAGCAGATACTTAATCAGGAATTATATATTGGCACCTTTAAATATATTAAGCGACGCAATAGAGGGTGTTAAAAGGGGTGAATATGAATTTAAAGTTATAGAAAAAGATGTGAAATTTCAAGAGTTTGGTAAATTGCTCTCGGAAATAGAAAATATGATAGAGTCTATTAAAAACAGGGAGGATGCGTTACAAGAGATTAATGAAGAGTTAGAAGTACTTCTTGAATCTATGCCCGACGGTTTTGTTTTCATGGATCTGGCCGGAAATATACTTCAGGTTAACGAAAGTTTTATTAAAATGTTCAAGTTCAGTGAAGAACAGTTAAAGGGGATGAACGCTATTGAGTTGAGTGATGATACCTTTACCAAAAATTTAATGAGGCGATATTTCGAAGAAACGCTTGATGTTGGGTATTCTTCTTTTAGATGGCTGGCAAAGGCACAAGATGGCAGAGTGTTTTGGATATATGTCAGGTTACGTATGGTTGTTTTAAAGGGGGAGAAGTATTTGTTAGGCCTTGTTCTTGATGTTGATGAAGAGGTTAAACTGCATAAGATGTTAAAAGAAAGTGAAGAGAAATTCAGGGCTTTTACAGAAAGTACAAGTGCAGCTGTTTTCCTTTATGGTGAATTTTTTAAATATGTTAATCCTGCTACCTGTGAGATTTTAGGTTATTCGCGAGAAGAATTGCTAAATATGCATTTTTGGGATGTGGTACACCCGGAAGAGAGGACTGTGGTTAGAAACCGGGGATTAAAAAGACTTGATGGAGACGACGTGCCCCGTTCTTATGAATTCAGAATAATAAGAAAAGACGGTAAGGTGCGTTGGGTTGAGTTTGTAGCAGATCATATAGATATTTCGGGGGGAAGGCTTGCTTTAGGTACTGCTATTGATGTAACAATGAGGAAGGTTTATCATGAGAGTTTAAAAGAAGAAAAGGAAAGGCTTGCAGCAACTTTAAGGAGTATAGGGGAAAGCGTGATTGTTTTAGATGAAAAGGGTAGGGTAAAAGTGGTAAATAAGGCTGCCGAAAGATTATTTAAGAAGACAGAATCTGAATTGGAAAACCTGGCTTGCAATGAAGTTTTATCTTTTTACTTTGAGGATGAATTTGGCAACAAAGAAGTTAAAAGGATTTTTATTACTTTTAAAGATATCATTGAAGGGTATCAAAATGATGATATCTTTCTTTATAGGAATGATGGGAATAAGGTCTATGTGTCAGTGTCTGCTTCGCCTGTAAAAATAGGGAGTAAGGTTGTGGGGGGAATTGTAGTTGTAAGTGACATCACGGAACATGAAATTTATAAAAGGGAAATTTTAAAACAGAAAAAGCTGGACTCTCTGGCTACTTTGGCTGCGGGTATAGCGCATGATTTTAACA
Organism: Acidobacteriota bacterium; assembly: GCA_027038695.1. Taxonomy (GTDB): domain Bacteria; phylum Acidobacteriota; class Holophagae; order Thermotomaculales; family Thermotomaculaceae; genus Thermotomaculum. The sequence continues at coordinate 18,634 of JALWHA010000215.1, read as the reverse complement.
ATTTACTTCAGGTTTTGCAGGGTAATATAGAGTTGGCATTGATTAAATCTAACGATGATTTGAAACCGATATTGGACAGGGCTCAGGTATCTCTAAAAAAGGCAACCGGGCTTGCGCAAAGGCTTCTTACCTTTGCAAAAGGAGGAGCCCCGATAAAGAAGAAGATTGGTGATTTAAAGTTTTTTTTGAAGAATATGGTTGACCTGTTTTTAGCCGGTACTTCTATCAGGGTTATGTTAGATGTTGACGAAGATGTTTTCCCGATAGAGGCTGATCCGACTCAATTGGAGCAGGTTTTTAATAACATTTTTACAAATGCAAGAGATGTTCTGAAAGACAAGGGAATAATTAATATTAAGGCTGAAAACTTTTTTTATGATAAAAAAGAATATCCGTCTTTACCTTTAAGGGAAAAGTATTCTAAGTATGTTCATATTAAAATTGAAGACAACGGTCCAGGGATACCCTCGGATGTACTTGAGAGAATATTTGAGCCTTACTTTACCACGAAAAAATACGGTACAGGGTTAGGACTTGCGGTTGCCTATTCGGTTATATCAAAGCATGACGGTTATATTACCGCCGAAAACAGCCCTTCAGGAGGAGCTGTTTTTCATATTTACATTCCTGTTAAAGTGGTTTTTGAAGAAGAAAAAGGAGTGGTTTATAGAGGTGAAAAACCTGAAAAAACAGCTGTGAGGGGAAATAAAGGAGTTATGGCTGCCGGGCAATTTGATTTTAGTAAATTGAAAATACTTTTTATGGATGACGAAGAAGATGTTAGAGAGGTTGCCGAAGATTTTGCTTATGCTTTAAATTGCAAAATGGTTACTGTTGCAAACGGTGAAGAAGCCGTTAAAGCTTATAAAGATGCTATGCATGATGGTGAACACTTTGATATTGTTTTTGTCGATTTAACTGTTGTTGGAGGTATGGGGGGAGAGGATACACTAAAGAAATTGTTGGAAATAGACCCTAATGTTAAAGTAGTTGTATCAAGCGGTTACGCACATTCCGCAGCAATGTCTGATTTTGAAAAATTGGGTTTTATAAACGTACTTCCTAAACCGTATTTGATAGAAGATTTTAAAAGAGTAATTGTAGAAAGCCTTTCTTAACTAAATTAAATTTCTTTTTTTTAATTGTTCTATAATTTCCGGTGAGATCTTTTCTAACAGTTTTTCCTGTAAAGAAAGCCCTGCTTTGGGGTTTGAGAAAAATTCAACTACAACAGCAATATTATCAAGGTGAATTTCTCTTTCTATTATTAATCTTAATATGGACGCAGGAGTAAGCCTTGAATGTACTATTCTTGTAATAATATCCGGTTCGGGTTTGAATTCGGTAAGCAGTGTTTCAAGAAGTTTTTCGTCATTAAAGATAACATTCCAGAGTTCTCTGAAGATCTCTCCCCTCGAATTAATGATTACCTTTGCTTTTTCTTTGTTTGACATTGAGTTGAATTTTTGCAATAAGGTGGAGTAGGCCACATTTTTAATTTCAATAGATGCGATCTTTTTATCCCTTAATACGTCAAGCAAGTCTTTTAAATCGGTAAGTTGCTTTACAAATTGAAGTCCGTATTTCTCGGGAAGGTTTTTGTTGTGGAGCATGGTTGATATGATTTTTATATCTTTATTCCACTTCGGTGAATTTGCGAGTATTACTAATTTCCTTGTGTTAAAAGAATGGATAAAGGGTTTTATGTTTTCCTTTTTTAGGTTAGGGTTTGCCAATACGTTTCTGAAAATATTTAAGTCGTTGTAACTTATAAGCATTTCCAATTCTTTAGGGTCGTTTGAGAATGCAGCGCGTTGTATAAGTTTAAAGATATCGGATTCTTCAAGTTTTTCTTTAAGTTCTATTTCTTTCTCTATTGTTTCTCTTTCAAATAACCCTTTTTGGTCCATAAAGTTATAAACGATTTTAATTATGTTTAACAGGTGGGGCCATTTTCTTTTAACGCCTACGGTAATATACTGAAGTTCCAATTCTGAACAGGTTTTTAATTCGTCTACGATTTCCTCAATAGTTTTATCCCTTTCGGAAATATTCCTCTTTAATTTAGAGAGTTTTTCAAAAAGGGATAAAACACTTTCGCTTTTTTTTATTGAAAATTTAACTGCTTCAGGTGTATAAGGGTGGTTTTCTATAGCCTTTCTGACATTTTCTTTAAAAAACCATCTTGGTGTGTTGAATATGGTAGTAATAATTTCAGGTTTGTCTGTCCTCTTTAGAACTTCCAGCAGTTCGTTTTCTTCCAGATACCTGTTGGAAATTGCCGTTTCAAAAACTTTTCTGTCAGGGTCAAGCGCAAGTATCATTAACTCTTTTGAGTCTGTAGAGGTTTTTGCTTTTATGATTTTTTCTTCCAGCGTCTTTTCGTCTATGGATAAAGATTCTTCTTTAAGGAAATAGTTGACGTATACCTCATTTACCTTTTGAAAATATGAGTTATCCGGTTCTGGACAACCTTTTTCGGCAAGGGAGCGGGTCAAGTACTCTTTTAGGAATTCTTTGTCTATTTCCATTAAGTTGTCTATTATCAGTTTCGCTCTTAAAAGGAGTTTTTCTTTTTCTGTTTGATTATGGGATTGCCCAGCCTGTCTAAATAAATCTACTACACTTAGAACTTTTCTAAAGTAGTTTTGTATATGAGAGGGTATAAGGTCGTGGTGGGATAAGACTTCTTTGATCTCAGGCCTGTTATACCATTTCGGGCATGCCATAATAAAGGCTAACAAGATAGGCGAAGAGGTAAATCTTGCCACGTTCAGAATAAACCCTAACTCGTTTTCAGAAAAATCCTGCCTTCTCATTTGGTTTAGAACTTTCAAATAAGACTGTTCGATTTGAGAAAGGCCTTCAAATAAATCCATCTCACCATCCAAAAAAAAGGCAGGTGAAACCTGCCAAATTGCAAGGAGGTATTTCTACCTGTTTAAATTATTGGATAAAAAAAAGATATTGTCAAGTGTATTATATCTAAAAGTCACAGGCTGAAACTTATTTAAAACTGTTGTTTTTTGATGAATTTAATCCCTAAATATGTTACGGTAGATTTCTATGAAAAAGGGGGAGTTAACCTTAAATTTTGTCTTTAAATTCTGGTTTCCAATAGCCCTGACCTGGCTTATGATGGCTTTTGAAGGCCCTTATACCACCGCAGTTATAGCAAGGTTGCCGGAGGCAAAGTACAACCTTGCCGCTTACGGTATCGCATTTTCTTTTGCATTGATTGTTGAAGCGCCTATTATTATGTTAATGACTGCATCAACGGCTTTGGTTAAAAATAGCCGATCATACAAAAAACTTCGTAATTTTACTTTTTCGTTAAACATTTTGATTACTTTAATTATGGTGGTGTTTCTTATTCCCCGAATTTTTAATTTTATTGTTTTAACTGTAATGGGGCTTAATGGGGAACTTGCAAAACTTGTGTATAAGGCTACCTGTTTTCTTATTCCCTGGCCTGCCGCCATAGGTTTTAGGAGGTTTTATCAGGGTATTTTGATAGCGTATAAAAAAACTAAACTTATTGCTTACGGAACGGTTATAAGGATTACAACCGTTATTTTTTCAACCCTATGTTTAGCGGTTTTTACAAACTTAAAAGGGGTATACGTAGGTGCTATATCCCTTTCAACCGCGGTTGTGTTCGAGGCTTTTGTTATATATGCCATGACATACGGTACGGTTAAAAATAGGGTATTAAAAAGTGATACGAATTTTGATCTGGGTTTTCCTTATCTAATAAAATTTTACCTTCCTTTGGCGTTAACCTCGTTTATCTCTCTCGGGGTGCAGCCTATAGTTACCTTTTTTGTGGCAAGAAGCAACCTTGCTTTAGATTCATTGGCAGTACTGCCTGTTGTCACTTCTTTTATCTTTATTTTCAGAAGCATGGGATTGTCGTTTCAGGAAGTGGGAATTGCCTTAATGAAATACGATAATGAAAATTTCACTGTTTTAAAAACCTTTGTTTTTATGTTAGCGGTTACGGTTTCATTTGTTCTTGCGGGAATAATGCTTACCCCGGCAAGGTACTTTTGGTTTATAAATATAGCGGGTTTATCAGGTGACTTAGTGCCTCTTGCCGTTCAGACCTCCTCCATTTTGATTCTGCTTCCCGCCTTAAGTATTTTGATTTCATGGCAGAGGAGCGTTTTAGTGAATGCCGATATGACTAAAAATATAACATACGGCACAGCAATAGAATTTTCCTTTATAGTTGTTTTGATGATTGTATTCTTAAAAATGAATTTAATTGGTGCCCATGCAGCCGCTTTATCCTTTATCCTCGGAAGGGCGGCGGCAAACATCTATTTACACAGTGTATATAAAAAGGGGATTCGCAACCTTGTTTTGCTAAAAGACTGAGAAATCCCCCTATAATTAGTTTATAGTTTAATAGTTCCAGAGAAGCACGCCGTAATTTCCTACCGCGATCCATTTGTTGTTGTTCATATCTGCGGCAATAGGGTAATTGATATCCGTTACCGGTCCCTGGTCGTACAGCGTGTCCTGAGAGTATGAGTATGTATAAACAGATTTGCTTGTAGCGCATATAAAGTTTCCGTTTTTGTCCATTGTAAGCGAAAGGTAATCCCCCGCGTTCATAACGTTTTGAATTTTGTCGTTATTATAATAAAGTCCGTATGTTCCTGCCGCTATCCAGTTGCCGTTGTTATCTATTGCTACAGCAACCATCTCGTTTTGCTTTGTTACCGGATTGAAATTGGTGTCGTTGACTATCAGGTAATCGTATCCCGCGGCAATTATATCCCCGTAATAATTTATGTCAGCGGAATGGTATTCTACAGGTGCTTTTATGTTTTTTATCTTTTTCCTTGTTTTTAATCTTTTAAATAAAGGTGTGTAGGTGTATTTGACCTTAAGTTTTGATTTGACTTTTAGGGTTTTGTTTGTAACGGGTACATCTTTGAACTTTGAAAGGTCTACTTTTACATCTGTTTTCCTCAATACTTTTCTTATCTTCGGATTCTCCGGTGCGGCGGAGCCGGTTATTGTCTGTTGACTTCCTGTAGCTATAAAGTCTCCAAATGCGTTAATATCCGCTCCGGGCATATCGTAGTATACCGAAACAGGGTCGGAGGAATATAGAGTAACATTCCCGTCACTGTCAACGTAACCGTATAAAACCTGTAAACTGCCTGCGACTACGAATTCGTCATAGTCGTTCAATGCGACTTTTGTAGGCTCTCCTTCGTTTGCCACATAGTCTAAGAACACAGGAGTCTGTTCTCCGGAACCTATAAATACTCCCTGGTCGGAAGATACTACCCATATGTCATTATTGTTTATCTTTGCCGAAAGGTATTGGCCCTGCGGGTTTGAATCTAATTGGGAGATATAGCCGCTCAGGTCGCCGAAGTATATGCCTGTGTCAAACAGCGCTATGTAATCGCCGTAATCGTTAAGGGAAACCACCTTGTCAAATTCCCTGGCGCCTGTGTTTACGGAAATTGTGCTGTAATCGTACTGAGAGCCGTTCCCGTATGCGATACCCCTTGAGCCGCACGCTACCCATTGTCCTTTTGAGTTTATTGATGCGCCGACAAAACTAAACCCCGACGATACGTCGCAGATAAAATCGTCATCGCCTCCAATAATTGTTCCGTCGTCGTAGTATGCGTTGTCCGAAGAACAGGACAGGTTCAAAACAAATAAGAATGCCGCGAAAATTAATAAAATCAATGATTTTCCCTTCATAATGCCTCCTTTGCTCTTTATCTAAAAAACTATTTTGCAATATTTGTTCCAGATATTATACTAAAACTTGAAAAATATTAAAGAGGTGAGAAATGTCACTATTCGGTTTATTTAAAGAAAAAGACTGTTCTTATTTTAAGCAAAAGGGAGATAAACTTTTTAAATCCGAAGATTACTATAATGCCATAGTTAATTTTGAGAAAGCGCTTGAAAAAGGTTGCTCTGAAAAAGAAAAAGCCGAAATAGAGTCTATGGTATCCGAGTGCAAAAAGAAACTTGCGGAGAAAAATCTTGAAATGGCAAAGGCGTATTTTAAGGCGGAGGATTTTGACGAGGCTATAGGGTTTGCGGAGACCTGTATTAAGTATGCTGTTGACGAAAAGATTATTGAAGAAGCCAGAAGTATTGTGAGAGAAATTGAAATGGGAGAAGTTGAGGTCAAAAGAGGGACGAAGAGGGAATTTGTTTACGAAGATGTGGAAGACGAAGAGTACTTTGAAATAATATCGGGAGATTACCCTGAATTTATTAGAAATGAACTTGAAGAGAATGAAGAATTGAAAAAAATATGTATTGATCTAAACAAAGGCCGACTTGAGGAAGCGGAAAAAATTGCAGATTATCCTGATTCCCCTACTGCGAATTACCTTAAAATTCTCTACTATTCTTTAACGGAAGAATATGAAAAGGCTTTTGATATTTTTCAATCTCTTTTTGAAGAAAAAAAGGAAGATTTTACCGAGGCGATGTTTTGTGAATATCTGGAATTGGTTAGAAGGCTTGAAAAAGACGACGCTTTAATTGAAAAAGTGCTTGAAATAGGAGGGGAGTACCTTGACGTTGTCAAGCTATCGGCAAGCATTTACCTTGAAAGGACTAATCTGGAAAGAAGTGAACAGCTTGTGGATTACGGTTTTGAGATAATGGATAAACTTAATCCCGACCAGGAGTTAATAGCGACTGCCGGGTTGCTTTATTTTCAAAAAAAGGATTATCAAAAATGTGTTGATTATCTGGGGAATTTGAAGGATATGTACGCAAGGATGGGGTATTTTGTGTTCCCCGCAAATATGGCGGTACCTTTAGCTTATTCTTATTCACGTTTAGGCAAGCATAACGAGGGCCTTGAGTTATTGCTGCATTTAATAAAAGAGACTAAAAATGAGGACGCTATTAAGCTTGCGCAAACAATTGCCGAGCATTCAGACAGGGAAGATTTAAAGAAGCAATTGAAATATCTGGTGGACTGATGAACGGTTATCCCTCAGGAATAAAAAAAGTTATTGAAAATTTACAAAAACTTCCCGGAATAGGAGTGAAAACGGCGGAAAGGCTCGCCATGTCTCTTTTAAGAAGAAATAAGAAAGAATCTATAAGTCTTGCGGAAAGCATTAAAGATATGGTAGAGAACATAAAATACTGTTCTAAATGCAGGAATTTTTCCGAAACAGACATATGTGATATATGTTCTTCTTCAAGCAGAGATAAAGAAACAATATGTGTGGTTGAGCAACCGGAAGACCTTTTCGCAATTGAAAGGGCCGGGGAGTATCGCGGCTTGTACTACGTTTTGCACGGCAGCATATCTCCTATAGAGGGAATAGGGCCTGAAGAATTGGGTATGGATTTTCTGGTTAAAAGAATCAAAACCGAAGGCATAAAAGAGGTTATAATCGCGACAGACCCTGATGTTTCGGGGGAAGCGACCTCTATCTATATAGCGAGGCTCCTTCAGGGTACCGATACTACTGTTACAAGAATAGCGTTGGGCATACCTGCGGGAGGTCACATAGGTTATGCTGACGAGATTACAATGTCAAAGGCTCTGGAAGGAAGAAGGAGAATAATTCTTGAATAAATTCTTTTTTATCTTTTATAATTAGATGAATAGCAATTTTGTACATAAAAATATGGAAGAGGTGTAATATGGCAATTAAACTTGGAATTAACGGATTCGGAAGGATCGGAAGGTGTGTGTTCAGGGCTATCTATGCTGACAAAGACTGCGGCGTTGAGGTTGTGGCTATCAATGACTTAATGGACCCGTTTACTCTGGCTCACCTGTTAAAGCACGATTCGGTTCACGGAAGGTTTAACGGAACGGTTGAAGCGGCTGAAGACGGTATTATCGTTAACGGTAAAAAGATTATCGTAACTGCTGAAAGGGATTTAAACAATTTAAAATGGGGTGATTTCGGGGTTGACGTTGTCCTTGAATCTACCGGGATTTTTAGAGAGAAAAAATACCTTGAAACCCATCTGGCGAGAGGGGCGAAAAAGGTTGTTCTATCCGCTCCGGCCAAGGGAGAGGGAGTGCATACCGTTGTGTTAGGTGTAAACGAAGACACTTTGAGCACGGATATAAACATTGTTTCAAACGCTTCATGTACCACTAATTGTCTGGCTCCTGTGGTGAAGGTTATTGATGAAAACTTTAAGGTGAAGAAGGGTTGGCTTACCACAATCCACTCTTATACAAACGATCAAAGGATTCTTGACCTCCCCCATAAGGATTTGAGAAGGGCAAGGGCTGCCGCTATGAGTATGATTCCCACTACGACAGGTGCGGCAAAAGCGGTAGGTCTCGTGTTGCCTCATTTGAAAGGTAAACTTGACGGGCTTGCGGTAAGGGTTCCTACACCTAACGTTTCTCTTGTTGACGTAGTTTTTGATGTTGAAAAAGATACCACCACGGAAGAGGTTAATAAGGCTCTCAAAGAGGCTGCCGAAGGCAAGTTAAAGGGTATTCTGGCTTATTCCGAGGAAGAACTTGTTTCGGTTGACTATAACGGTGCTCAGGTTTCTTCCACTGTAGATTCTTCTTTTACAAAGGTAATCGGGGGCAATCTGGTTAAGGTACTTTCCTGGTATGACAATGAGATGGGGTATTCTACAAGGGTTAAAGATTTAATTGTTTACCTTATGAAGCTGTGAGGCTTTTATGGCAAAAGCAACTATAAAAGACCTTGATTTAAAAGGTAAAAGGGTATTTATCAGGGTTGATTTTAACGTCCCCGTTACCAACGGAGTCGTAAGTGACGACAATAGGATTGTAAGTGTTTTACCGACAATAAACTACGCTCTGGAAAAAGGAGCAAAGGTTATACTTGCTTCTCACCGGGGCAGGCCTAAAGGGGAGGGATTTGAAGAGCAATATTCAATGATGCCTGTCTATTTGTGGCTAAAGAATAAATATGAAGATAACGTATTTTTCTCTAAAAAGGTCATCGGTGAAGATGTCATTGCAAAAACTGATGAATTAAAAGAGGGTCAGATACTCTTAATTGAAAATTTGAGGTTTGAAAAAGGGGAGAAGAAGAGCGACCCGGAATTTGCAAAAGAATTAAGAAAACTCTCTGACCTATACGTAAACGACGCTTTCGGCACCTGTCACAGAAAAGACACCTCGGTTTATGTTCTTCCTGCCCTTTACGACAAGCCTGTAGCCGGGTTTTTGATTGAGAAAGAGATCCATTACTTTGAGACAGTGCTTGCTGATCCCAAAAAGCCTTATGTCGCTATTTTAGGCGGTGCAAAGGTGTCCGATAAAATCCCGGTAATAGAAAACCTTTTAACCCGTGTTGATTCAATCTTAATAGGCGGAGCAATGGCCTATACCTTTTTAAAGGCAAAGGACGTGGAGATCGGAAAGTCTATACTTGAAATGGATATGGTTGAACTTGCAGGCGATTTGATGGCCAAAGCGGAAGAAAAGGGTGTTAAGATCTTATTGCCTGTTGACCATGTTGTTACCAATAAAATTGAAGACGGCCGTATTGAAATCACATCTGACGTATCTATCCCCGATGGATTTATGGGAGTGGATATCGGGCCTGAAACCATTGTAAACTTTAAAGAGGAATTAAAAATGGCTGAAACCGTTGTTTGGAACGGGCCTATGGGGATTTTTGAAATTGATGAATTCTCATCGGGTACAATTGCCATAGCAAGCGCCGTTGCAGAATGCGGTTGCACATCAATTATAGGTGGCGGGGATAGTGCCGCCGCAGTTAGAAAAGCCGGGGTATTTTCAGGTATATCACACGTTTCCACAGGTGGAGGGGCGTCAATGGAATACCTTGCGGGCAAAAAGTTGCCGGGGATTGAAGTTTTAGCCGATAAGTGAGGTTTTTATGAGAAAATTATTTATTGCGGGAAATTGGAAGATGCATAACGGTATTAAAAATACTGAAATGTTTTTCAAGGAACTTTTTAACCTTGTATCTGATTTTGAAAAGGTTAATGTTGCTATTGCTCCCCCTTTTACCTCAATTCCTAAAGCGGTTGAGGTTTGCAAAGGCAAAAGGTTGCTTCTGGGAGCACAAAACATGTATTTTGAAGACAAAGGTGCATTTACCGGAGAGATTTCCCCTCAATTCTTACAAGAGTTAAATGTGGATTTCGTTATATTAGGTCATAGCGAAAGAAGGCATATATTCGGAGAATCTAACGAGTTAATTGCCAAAAAATTAAAAAAAGCACTTGACGAAGGTTTTATTCCCATACTTTGCGTAGGGGAAACCCTGAAAGAGAGGGAAGACGAAAAAACTGAAACAATTTTAAAGGAACAGGTTGATTCTGCTTTTAACAATTTAACTCCCGACGAGGTAAAAAGGGTGATTATAGCTTATGAGCCAGTTTGGGCCATAGGCACTGGCAAGACCGCTACCCCTGAAATTGCGAGGGATGCTCATTTTTTTATTCGCAAAAGGATAAAAGAGTTGTATAATGCCATAGTTGCCGACGAAATTAGAATTCTTTACGGCGGCAGCGTTAAACCGGAAAATGCAAAAAGTTTGCTTTCGGTTGACGAGATTGACGGGGCGTTAATAGGCGGCGCAAGCCTTAAGCCTCAATCTTTTGCGGAAATAATTAAGATAGGTATGGAGGTATAAAGTTGTACACATTTGTGCTTGTAATTCATGTAATTGTTTCTATTCTCTTAATGATTGTTATCCTGTTGCAGGACGGTAAGGGCGGGGATGTTGTTTCCGCTTTAGGAGGCGGAGGTTCTCAGAGTGTTTTCGGTGGTGCCGGAGCGGCTCCTTTTTTAACAAAGGCTACCGTTGTTTTAACCGTTATCTTTGCTATCACTTCACTTTCTCTTGCTGTATTGAAGACGAGGGAGAGAAAATCTATTCTTGAGTCGATAAACCCGAAAGTGGCTGTTGAGGAGACTCAGGTGAAAAAGCCTCAGAAAACCGAGCCTGTTGCTCCTGAATCCGACAATAAGGTTAATAGTGTTCAAAAGAATGCTACCGTAGCGAAATCAGATAACAGCAATGGGGACAAACAGGTTGAACAAAAGGTTAAAGAGGCTAAAAAGGAAGCAGCAAAAGGGACAGAAGGCAATAGCGATAAAAAAGGCAATACCGTTAAGAAAGAGAAAACAGATACAAAAAAATAACTTGCAAAAGACAGGCAATTAAGATAAAATTCTTATCGCTGATTTTTTGAAGCGTGCCCAGGTGGTGGAATTGGCAGACACGCCATCTTGAGGGGGTGGTGCTCTGTTGGGCGTGCGGGTTCGAATCCCGCCCTGGGCACCATTTTTGTATCTAATACCGTTTTTTTAATCAAAAAGGGGACAAGTGATGTTGAAAAAAATTGTTTCCGGAGGCCAGACCGGAGTTGATAGGGCTGCCTTGGACGCCGCCATTGATTGTAATTTTCCTTACGGAGGGTATATCCCTAAAGGAAGGCTTGCGGAAGACGGGACAATTCCTTTTAAATACCGTATGTTGATTGAACTTAAAAATAAAAATTATGTTGTCAGAACCCGTAAGAATATAGAAGAATCAGACGGAACCGTTGTTATTTATTACGGGAAATATGGCAGGGGGACCAGGTACACTATTGAATATGCTTTACGGATAGGAAAACCCTTGCTTGAATTAGATTTGTCACATTTAACTCTTGCTCAGGGTCTGGAGAGGCTCGAGTCTTTTATCCGTAAAAATAAAATAGAAATTTTAAATGTCGCAGGTCCGAGATTGTCAAAGGCAAATGAAATTTACAGCCTTGCATATAGTTTAATTAAATCCCTTCTCTCTAAGTAATCCTCTTTTTTTTGAAAAAAAACACCAATCCTGATATTATTTTTAAGAACTATTGTTGATAAAATACCGTCATATGAGGTGTTATGAAAAAGTTAGGTGAAATATTGATTGAAAAAGGCAAGGTTGAAAAAACCGACATTGACAGGGCTTTAATCCTTCAAAAGGATAACGGGCAGAAGATAGGAAAGATTCTTTTAAGTTTAGGATATATTACCGAAAAAGACCTTGTTGACGCACTTAAAGAGCAGACAGGGATAAAAGCATACTTCGGTGAAAATTTCCCTGATGTTGAACAAATTGAAAAGATTGAGGAATTATCATACGAGTTTTTAAAGTCAAAAAGAATTTTCCCCGTTAAAAAGACCGATACCTCTCTTGAAATAATTATGGAAGACCCCTTTGATTTTGAAACCGTGGCAAATTTGGAGACTATGTTAGATATAGATGTGATCCCGTATTTGGGTGTTGAGTCGGAGATCCTGGATGCTTTAAAAAGGGTTTACGGAGAGGAACAGGCTATAGACGAGGCCGGAGTTTTAGGCGAGATAGACGAAGACAACATAGAACAATTGAAAGATCTTGCTTCGGAAGCGCCTGTTATCAGGCTTGTTAACCAGATGATTTCAAAGGCTGTTGAAATGAAGGCTTCCGATATACACGTTGAGCCTTTTGAAAAGATTTTAAGAATTAGGTTTAGAGTAGACGGTGTGTTGCACGATGTTGATAATCCGCCGAGAAGCATTGCGCCGGCTGTTATTTCAAGAATAAAGATTATGTCTAAATTGGACATTGCTGAAAAAAGAATCCCTCAAGACGGAAGGATAAATTTAAGGGTTTTGGGAAAAGAGATAGATCTTCGTGTGTCTACCGTTCCCACTCTTCACGGAGAATCCGTGGTAATGAGGATACTGGACAAGGGGAGTATAAAACTCTTTGATCTCGGTAAATTGGGTTTTCCCCCTGATACCTACAGAAAGTATGAAACCCTGATCAAAAAACCCCACGGTATAATTCTCGTTACAGGACCTACAGGTAGCGGTAAAACAACCACTTTGTACGCGGTGTTAAACAGGCTGAATTCACCTGAAAAAAAGATAATTACGGTTGAAGACCCGGTTGAATATCAACTTGAAGGGGTAAATCAGATCCATGTTAACCATCAGGTAGGCTTAACCTTTGCTTCGGGGTTAAGGACTATTTTAAGGCAGGACCCGGACATCATACTTGTCGGTGAGATCAGGGATAAAGAAACCGCCGAGATTGCCATTCAGGCATCGTTAACGGGACACCTTGTCCTTTCTACATTGCATACAAACGATGCTTGCGGGGCGGTTACGAGGTTGCTTGATATGGGGGTTGAAGATTACCTTATATCTTCTACTTTAATAGGGGTTCTGGCTCAAAGGCTTGTCAGGGTGGTATGCAAGCATTGCAGAAAGAAGATAAAGTTAAGCACAGATCTTATACTGGATTTCGGGATAAATCCCTCAAGGTTCGGGGATTTGCCTGAATATGTTTACACAGCCGAGGGTTGCAAAGAGTGTAATTTTACCGGTTATATAGGCAGGATTGCCATATTTGAATTATTTATGATAGATGAAAACGTAAGAAGAATGATACTTGAGAAGCCGGATACACCCAAACTTAAAGCGTATGCCAAAGAGATGGGTATGCGGAATTTAAGGGAGGACGGCTTTCTAAAGGTTTTAGACGGTATAACAACTCCTGAAGAGGTTTTAAGGGTAACGCAGGAAGAGTAGAATATGGCAAAATTTTACTATAAAGCGTCCACAAAAGCCGGGGAGATAAAGGAGGGGGAAATAGATGCTTTTTCTATGGAAGAAGCAAGAAAAAAGATTGCTTCAAACGGATTAATCCCTATATCAATTTCAGATAGTGACGCGATATCCTCCGAGAGTATTAGAAACCTTGATCTCTCTTCCTTCTTTAAAAGGAAAAAAAAGGTTAAATCTTCAGACATTCTTCTTTTTACCGAAAAATTAGCGGTTTTGCTTCGTTCCGGGCTTCCTATTGACAGGAGTTTAAGTTTAATGGTGGAACTTTCTGAAACGGAAACAATGAGAGATATTGCGTCTTCCCTGTTAAAAGACGTTAATGCTGGCAAGTCCCTTGCTGACGCTATGACTAAATTTCCTGATTTTTTTTCAAAACTCTATGTCAATATGATAAAAGCGGGGGAATCCGCAGGTGTTGTTGACGTGGTTATGGAACAGTTGCTTGATTATTTAAGGCAAAAAGAAGAGTTGAAGTCTTACGTAATATCTTCCTTGATCTATCCCGCATTGCTGCTTTTTGTGGGAATTTTGACGGTAGGGATATTAGTTGGCTATGTTTTGCCTAAATTTCAGGAGATATTTAAGTCAATGGGGCAGGAATTGCCTGTTCCCACTCAAATAATGATGAATATATCCGATTTTTTTATGACGTACAAATGGTTGATCTTGTTGTTTATTTTTCTCTTATGGTTCGGTTACAAGAAATGGGTTTCAACCGAAAAAGGAAGAAGGAAAAGAGACGAGATTTTGCTTAAATTCCCTGTTATAAAGAGGCTTGTGATAGAATCGGAAACCGCAAGGCTGGCCTCAACCGCAGGAATATTGGTTACAAGTGCAGTCCCGTTAATTTCGGCATTGAACATTGTCAGGGAGATAATATCAAACTCATTGATAAGAGAGGCTTTTGACCCTGTCATAAAAGGTGCGAAAAAGGGAGAGGGTATAGCAAGGCCTTTAAGAGATGCTGGTATTTTCCCTCCTTTAGCGGTGCACCTTATTCAGGTAGGTGAAGAATCTGGTACTTTAGGGAAGATGTTGCTAAAAGTGGGAGAGATATTTCAGGAGAATATCAAAAAATCCATTAAAGCATTTGTGTCGTTGTTTGAGCCGGTGCTTATCCTTGTTATGGGTATAATAGTCGGCTTAATTGTAGGTTCCATGCTTATGGCCATATTCTCCATAAACGAAGCGCCATTTTAATTTTGAATATGAACGGAGGGGTGTATGAAAAAAAACAGTAAAGGTTTTACCTTGATTGAATTGATGGTGGTTATGATTATAATCGCGCTTTTAGCAGGGTTTGTAGCGCCTAAGTTCTTCAAAAGAGTGGATGAATCAAGAAGGACTGCCGCTAAAAATCAGATATCCGCTTTTGAGAGCGCTCTTGATATGTTCTATATTGACACCGGCAGGTACCCTACGGTGGAAGAGGGGTTGCAGGCTCTGGTTAAAAAACCTGAAAATATTAAAAATTGGAAGGGCCCGTACCTGAAGAAGGGTGTGCCTAAAGACCCGTGGGGAAATGAATATGTGTATAAATGCCCGGGACAGGATGGAAGGGATTACGACATAATAAGTTATGGAGCAGACGGAGCAGAGGGTGGAGAAGGCAACAACGCCGATATTACCTCGTGGCAACAGGAATAAAGGCTTTACATTAATGGAACTCATGGTGGTGATGATTATAATCGCCGTCATGGGTGCTATTGTTTATCCTTCTTTTAAAAGGGGAATGGAGTCAATAAAAAGGCAGAAACAAGAGGCTGCACTGGAACTTCTTTTTAAAAGAGCGCTCGTGTATTCAAGGTTTGACTCTAAGGCGAGGATTATTTCGTTAGACGAAAACGGCAATCTTTTGCTAAACGGCAAGAAGCTCAAGAAAAATATCAAAGGAATTAAAGAGTTAAGGGTTGATGATAAGAAGGTAAATTCAATTGCTGTTTTGCCGGCATCTTTTTTTACGGTACAGGTTGTCTTTGACAGGTACCTTTACTCAATAGATCTGTATTCCGGGGAAACAGAGGTAAAAGAAGAGTAGCATGGACGGAAACAAGGGTTTTACTCTGGTTGAAATTATGGTTGCCGTTGCCATATTGGCTATAGCTTCGGTTGCGGTTTTAAGGTATTTTTCTCAAAACCTTTATTCTCTCGGTAAATCTTCGGCATCTGTAAAATATTCTTACGACCTGAAGTTTTATTTTACCGAGGCTATAAGAAAAAGAGGGTTGCCTATTACTTCGGAAGATTACGAAGATAGTGATCAATATGAGTTTGAGAGCTCAAGGTATAGGTATGTTTTTAAATTTGAGGATGCTCCTTTTGTGGATGATTACGACGTGCGACTTTTAGATATAAAACCGGAAAAGATTGATATTACCGTTATTGACAGGGAAACGGAGAAAACTGTTTACCGGGGGGAGGCTTACCATTTATTCAAAAAGAGAAGATAGGGGATTTACTCTTATAGAATTGATAATAGCCATAGCCATTGCAGGTATAATTACCGTTTCTATCTTTGAGATTTTCGGCGGAGTGGTGTTGAACTGGAAAAAGGCCGAGAATAGAATGGCATTTAACTACAAGTTAAACAACCTATACATTCTCCTTTCAAAGAAATTAGATGAACTTTATCAATACAAAGCGGTAAAAGACCCGGAGAAGTACTTTGAGGGGAAAGAGGATTCAGTTCTGTTCCTGAGTTATTACTCCGTTAAAGTCCCTTATTTCCCGGTTACCACAAGAATATATTTAGACGGTGAGAACAACCTCGTTATGGAGGAAACCCCGTTTTTTTTTGATAGGCCTGACGCTGAGATCCCTGACCCCGTGAAGACCGTGTTATGGAAAGGCTTAAAGGATTTTAAGTTAAGCTACCTTGTTGTAAATACGGTGAGAAAAAAAGGGGGGACATGGGTGAGGGAATTTGTAAAGAGGATCAATAAGCCGGAGCAGATTGTGGCGGTCAGAATGAGGCTTTTTTTAAAAAACGGAGATGAAATAACTGTTTTTTCCTATATAAAAGGAGATAAAAACGATAACAGAGGAGCGGCAGGTGGCTTACTCTAAGAAAAATAGCAATGAAAAGGGGGCTATTTTAATAATTGTAATATGGATTGTAGCGGCTATTGCGGTTATTTCGGCAATACTATCTTTAAGGGTTAAAGTCAATGTAAGGAATAATGCTTTCGTAAAAATGAAAACAGAGGGCTTTATAACTATCCATAGCGCTATTCAGAGGGCTATTTACTATCATTTGATTAAACCCAAGCTGAAAGACCTGACAGAAGAAGAAAAAAATAGGGATTCCTATGAGTATCAAATCAACGGGGTTACTGTAAAAGTGAAAGAAATTCCCGTATCGTCAAAACTTTCTTTAAAAAATGTGCGTCCTGAGTTACTGAAACAAATTTTAATGAACTATGTGGAAAGCGAGGAAGACGCGGTGGCGATTATTTCTTCAATTAAGGATTGGCAGGATTCGGACAATCTGGAAAATGTACACGGTGCCGAGGATAGTTACTATACCAATCTTGATTACCCTTATTATACAAAAAACAAACCTATAGAAAACCTTAAAGAATTACTTTTAATAAAAGGAATAACGCCTGAGATGTACTACGGTTCAAAAAGTTTGCCGGGGTTAAAAAATATCTTTACTCTATACGATTCAGGGTCAAAGATAGATATAAATACCTGTTCTCAGGATATGTTTAAGGTATTCGGAGTAGACGAGGACGTTATCGGGGAAATTTTGAAGAGAAGAGAAGAAAAGCCTTTTAAAAATTTCAGGGAATTAAACGAGTTTCTGGATTCCGAGACGGTAAATCTGTTAAGTAAATATTTTACAATAGACTTGAGACCATCTATAATTACCTTTAAAGGTGAAGTCAAGGTGGGCAATTTAAGTTATTCACTTGACGAAGTTTACAGTTTTGAATCGTCCAGACCTGTTTTATTGGAGATAAAAGAATGGAATTTTTAGAAAAGTTTTTTAAGAAAAGGTTTAGGTTAATTTATAAAGATAGAGATCTTGCATTTGATAAAAACACTCCTGATAAACTTATTGAAGAAGAAGACGTTGACGATACTTTTTATACTTTCGGTTTTGTTCCTGTAAAGAATTCTGTAATGTATACACTTATCTTGCCTGCTGCAGCGGAGGAGCACGTAGAAGATATAGTTAAAAATTTTATTCGGGAAAATGAACCTTCCGAAGTAGATTTGAAGATTGATTATTCTTTTATCAGAGAAAAGGGCAAGTTAAAGGTGTTAATTTCGGTAATCAAAGCTGAAGATTACCAAAATATAAGAAATGAATTTTACAATTATACTCAAACTTTAAGCGGAATTGTGCCGTATCAAATGCTTTTGATCGCTTATTCCTTGCTAAAGGGGGTAAATAACGGGTTTGCGGTATTTAAAATAGACGGTTACATTTTAGGGTTTTTGTTTAATGAGGGATTCCCTGTTGCTTTCCTCAAAGTTAAAGATAAAGAGGGAATTGATGTTAAGATTATAGTCGAACGCTTTCTTTCTTCGGAAAGGGCTGAAGATGATATTAAAATTTTCTTTTTCGGTCAAGGCTTTGACAACGTTGAATGTGAAAATTGTATTTCTGTCAATGAGGAAGTTAATTTAATTAAAACTTTCTGTTATTTGATGGATACGAAAAGCCTGCCTCTGGTGAACTACCTTCCCCCAAAGGAGAGAAAGGTAATTCGCAGGTGGTGGAGGTATGTAATCGCTTCGGTTTTAATTATTGCCTGCATTGTTTATTCAGGCGTATTTTTGAAAGAATATTTTTCATTGAGAAGCCGGGTAAATGCCTTAAGGTCCGAGTTTAACACAAAGAAGAAGATGGCCTTAAAATTAAGGAAAAAATTAGGTAATGTTGAAGATTTGAAAAAGATGGTGCGTTATTTTGAGGGAGTAGAAAGAAATAAGAAAAAGATTTTGATTTTATTGGAAGAATTAACAAGGAGAATTCCGAAAACCGCATATTTAACAAGAGTTAGCATAAACAACAGAGGGGAGATGGAATTAAAC
>JALWHA010000214.1 GCA_027038695.1 Acidobacteriota bacterium | reverse complement strand
AGGGGATGTTAAGGTAAAATCGGTTAAAAAGAAGATGAAGGACAGGGCTTTTGCAAGGCAGGTTAACAGGGAAGAGATAAAGCAGGGAGCGGAAGAGTTGGGTATTCCCCTTGAAGAACACATACAGAATGTAATAACTGCTCTAACCGAAAACGCAAAAGAACTAAGTTTTGCAGGATAGTCTTAAACAGCTAACAAATTAAACAAAGAAATAAAAAAAAGGGCTTAACGCCCTTTTTTTATCTCATTCCCTCTAAAAATGCCTTTAATTTTCTACTTCTTGAAGGATGTCTTAATTTTCTCAAAGCCTTTGACTCAATCTGTCTTATCCTTTCCCTTGTCACCGCAAACAATTGACCTACTTCTTCGAGCGTGTGTTCCCCGTCCTCGCTTAACCCGAACCTCATCTCAAGCACTTTCGCTTCCCTCTCAGGCAAGGTTTGAAGCACTTCAAGAACAGATTGTTTTAAATCAAGTTCTATTACGTTATCAATAGGAGATACGTTTTTCATATCCTCAATAAAGTCTCCCAGGTGAGAGTCTTCCTCTTCTCCGATTGGAGTCTCAAGGGAAATAGGATCTTGTGCTATCTTCATTATCTTCCTGATCTTATCAACAGACATCTCCATTTTCATTGCAATCTCTTCCGGGGTAGGCTCTCTTCCTAACTCTTGAACAAGCTGCCTTGAAACCCTTATTACTTTGTTAATCGTCTCAATCATATGAACAGGTATTCTAATGGTCCTTGCCTGGTCCGCAATAGCCCTTGTAATAGCCTGCCTGATCCACCATGTCGCATAAGTAGAAAACTTGTACCCCCTTCTGTACTCAAACTTTTCAACTGCTTTCATTAAACCGATATTACCTTCCTGAATCAAATCAAGAAACTGTAAGCCTTTATTGGTGTATTTTTTAGCAATTGAAACTACCAACCTTAAATTTGCCTCAATTAACGAATTTTTAGCCTTCTCGGTTCTGTCTTCCCCTTTTTTCAAGAGTTTGTAATTTTTATCAAATGTTTCAAAGGTGGTGCCTAACTCAGATAACTTTTTATTTAATTTACCTTCAAGTTCCATTAATTCCTTAGTTAGTTTGGGTCTCAACTTTTCGTATGCAGGTTTTTCCAGTTTTGACTTGATATCTTTTATCCTTCTATTCAAAGCATGAATGTCTTTATGTGTTTTATTAACAAGCTCAATTAATTTGTGCATGTGAAAAAAGTTTAGTTTAAGTTTTCTAATCTCTCTTGACACCCTCACTTTTTGCCTGTTGATAAGGGAAAAAATCTTTTGCCTTTCATCACCGTCAACGGCTTCGTTGTGCTTCTTTATTAAGCTTTGAAGTTTACCCTCTTCTACCCTGATCTTCCTAAAGATTTCCAGTGCAAAGTTTAAAGCCTCGTTATTTTCTCCGAACGCTTCATCGTCCAGGGCGATTACCTCTTTCAAGTGAAAAGGCTTTTCCTCTATTAATTCACCTAATTTAAGCAAATAGGGAACAACTATTCTCATTCTTGAAAGTGCTTTTAAAGTTGTCTTCATTCCGCTTTCTATCTCTTTTGCATAGTAAATCTCTTCCTCTCTCGTTAAAAGCGGGACATTACCCATCTCTTTAAGGTACAACCTTACCGGGTCGTTAACCTTATCGACTTCTCCCGGTGCAAAAGTAATATTTTCGATATTTTCTTCCTCTTCGTCTTTTTCCTCAACTTCGTCTAATTCACCTGTGCCGTAATAATCCCCGTCTTCTTTTTCAAAATCAACCAAATCCGCTCCGCATGCTTTAATATCCCCTATAAGTTTATCAATATCTTCAACAGACGCATCAGGGTCCAGCATATCGTTTAATTCGTCAAAAGAGATAGACCCTTTGCTAATGGCGAATTCTTTAATATGTGAATATTTGTCGTCTTTAACCAACTTCCCCCCCCTAATATTTCAAAATCCAAAAGGTATTTATACCATAAAACAACCGATGCACAAATAAGAATATATATAGTAGTTTAAAATTTGCAATTTTTTTTTAAATAATATCCGTTAATTTGTTAAAATTTCTATGGAAGTACTCTTATTCCGGGGTGTTATGGAAATTTTAAACATTGAAGCAATCAGGATTCCTACAATAACAGACATTATTGATATTATAATTCTGGCCTTTATAGTCTATAAACTCTTGCTTTTAATAAAGGGTACCAGGGCTATGCAGATGATAGCAGGCATAGCCTTATTGTTCTTTGCAAGTTTTTTAGCCGGTGTTTTTCATTTAAACACATTAAAAACCGTTATCGATTCCACTATAAGTTTCCTGCCAATTGCCGTCATTGTTCTGTTTCAATACGAGATAAGAAAAATTTTAGCTAGAATGGGTACATACTCCTTCGTCAAAAACAATGAAAGTATAGAAGAACATATGATTGAGCAGATGCTCAAGGCAGCAAATCTGCTTTCCAAAGAAAAAAAAGGCGGATTAATAGTAATTGAAAGGGGACAGGGATTAGGTCAATACATTGAAACAGGAATAAGAATTGACGGGATAATCTCCTTTGACTTGATAGTAAATATTTTTGAACCTAAAACCGCACTTCATGACGGGGCAATTATTATTTCAAACGGTAAAATAGCGGCTGCATCATGCCTTTTACCGCTTTCTTCAAACCCCCAACTTCCTCCTCACTTCGGCACCAGGCATAGGGCGGGAATCGGTATTACAGAAGAAACAGACGCTATCGCCATCATTGTATCGGAAGAAACAGGTAAGATCTCTTTTGCCAAAAACGGAACCATAATGCACTATAAAGATCAATCCTTTGAAGGTATGAAAAACCACCTGGTCGGCTTGCTTGAAATTGGAAAAAAGAAAAAGCAAAAAAAGAGATTCTGGACCAAAATTAAGGATACGGAGAAAAATGAAACAAAGTAGAAAGATTGTCGAATCGGATTGGTTTTTAAAAATAGTATCCCTTTTAATTGCTTTCACCATGTGGGCTTTCATCAGCGGACAAAAAACCCCTAAAATTATTGAAAAAAACTTTACCGCACCGATTTATTTTGAAAACACATCGGAAGATATAATTCTAACGAGAGATGTTCTATACGAAATAACGGTTCAGTTGAGAGGGCCTGAAACGATTATAAAAAAGATAAAACCGGAGGATATATATATTACGATAGACCTAAAAAATAAAAAATTCGGAATGCACTCTATCCCTTTAACCGAGAACCTCGTACACAAACCCTCGGGAGTTTCTGTTGTTAACATTATTCCAAATACCGTGCAGTTTAAAATAGAAAGGAAAATAACAAGAATAATACCTGTAAAAGCAAACATAGTAGGGGAGTTACCCGACAACCTTGAAGTAAAAAAGGTCATACTTTCCCCGCCTATAGTCAGAGTGCAGGGGCCTCAATCAGTACTTGAAAAGATACAATACTTTAATACCGAGGTAATTGATGTCAGCAATAAAATGCAGTCCTTTAAAACAACCACGGTTGTTTTGTTAAACTCAAACTTTTTAAAACTCCTATCCAAACCGAACATAAACGTAAATATAATAATCGGGGAGAAAGACAGGGTAAAACTTTATAGAAAAGTCAGGATAACCCTTGCAAACGTCGGCAAACATACTGTCTGGGTCAACCCGAAACACCTTGCCGTTCAAGTAAAAGGGGGGGAGAAATTCGTTAACAAGGTGGTAAGGAAAAATATAAAGGTTTTCATTGACTGCAAAAACCTGAAGCCTAAAGAAAAAGACTATGTTCTAACTCCCCAGATAGACTATATAGGGCCTAACAGTGAAGAGATAAAGAACAATGTAAAATTTTCTACAATACCTTCTCTTGTTAATGTCAGGGTTTTTAAATGAAGATATTCGGCACGGACGGGATCAGGGGAAAAGCCGGCGAATTCCCCATAACCCCTGAAAGCACATACAAGTTAGGTTACCTTTTTGCAAAACTTTTAAACTATAAAAATTTAGCTGTAGGGTGGGACACAAGGGAATCCTCTTCCATGATAGCAGCATCTTTAATATCGGGAATAGAAGATGCCGGGGGAAAGGTTTATAAAGCAGGCTGTGTTCCAACCCCTGTTTTGTCTTATTTAATTAAAAAAAATTTTGACGGCGGAATTATGATTACCGCATCCCATAATCCCTTTACCGATAACGGATTAAAATTCTTTAACTCAAACGGAGAAAAAATTAGCGACAAAGAAGAACAAAAGATTACAACCGCGTTTTTCGGGACAAAACTTAATGCTAAAATCTCCGAAGAAATACCGAATATTCTTTTTTTTGACGAAAAAATATGTGAAGGATACTTCAAACATCTAAAATCCCTGATAAATTTAGAAAAAATTAAGAAAACCTATCCGATTGACTGCGCAAACGGGGCAACCTCACTCTTCGTTAAATACGCCGAAAAAAGGCTAAACTTAAGCCTTTCACCTTATAATATCCTCCCTGACGGCAAAAACATAAACCTTAAATGCGGGGCGGCACAACCTGAATTTATAAAAAACGGGTGTTTTGCTTTTGACGGAGACGGGGACAGAATAATGGGAAAAGACTTAAACGGGAATATAATCAACGGAGATATAATACTCATGTTTTTGGCAGACAAACTTAACTTAAAAAGATTAGTCGGCACCGTGATGACAAACATGGCTGTTGAAGCTTTCTGCAATGAAAAGGGTATTGAGTTTCATAGAACAAAAGTCGGAGACAGGTTTGTAAAGGAAAAGATGAACCGCATAAACGCAAAATTGGGGGGAGAAACTTCCGGTCACATTATATACACTAAATTAAACCACACCGGAGACGGGTTCGCAATCTATCTCAAATTAATTGAATTGCTTAATAAATTCGGGTTAAGCATTGACGACTTAACAAAACAATACAGGCTTTTCCCTCAAAAAGTAATAAACATAACGGTTCAAGAGAAAATACCGTTTAATGAAATCGAAGGGTTTGGAGAATTATTAAAAAAATGTGAAATAATATTAGGGGAAAACGGCAGGGTTTTCCCGAGGTATTCAGGAACGGAAAACCTATTGAGGATTTTAATTGAATCCCGGGAAAAAGAAAGCCTAGAGAAAGCGGAAACTGAAATAAATGAATACTTTAATAAAAATGGAGGAATAAAATGACAAAGCTCGGAGTTAACATTGACCATGTAGCTACCGTCAGGGAAGCAAGAAAAATTGATATACCTGACCCGGTATATGCCGCGGTAATTGCAGAATTAGCAGGGGCTGACGGTATCACGATACACTTAAGGGGAGACAGAAGGCATATAAAAGAAAGAGACGTTGAACTTCTCTCCAAATTTATAAAAACAAGGCTTAACATTGAGATGGCCTCAACAAGTGAAATGTTTGAAATCGCATGCAAGATCAAGCCTTTCAGCGTAACTTTAGTCCCCGAAAAAAAAGAAGAGGTTACGACAGAAGGAGGGCTTGACGTTATTTTGCATCAATCGGTATTAAAGACACTGATTCCTGAGTATAAATCCCACAATATAAAAGTATCCATATTTGTAGACCCGGACAACGAGCAGATAAAACGGTGCATAAAACTTAATGCAGACATAGTTGAAATAAATACCGGGAAATATGCTGAAGCGGAAGACGAAAGAGAGAGGGAACTTGAACTTGAAAAAATAAAAAATGCTGCAAGGTTCGCGGCAAAATCAGGGTTAAATGTTGCGGCGGGACACGGCTTAAATTACAGGAATGTAAAACCTATAGCACAGATTCCTGAAATAGAAGAGTTAAACATAGGACACGCAATTATAGCAAAAGCGATTTTTATCGGACTGGATAAGGCTGTCAGGGAAATGAAGGAATTGATTAAAAAGGAGAAGTAAATGAAAAAAACATTATCGGTGTTATTAACCGTCATATTTGCTCAAAGCCTTTTTGCAGGCGCCCTATGCGTTAAATTAGATGCCCGAAACCCAATATCGTTCACTAACTTTGCGAACGAACTCAAATTGTACGCAAAATCACACTATCAAATTGATAAATTTACTGTAAACGAGGATAATAAAACAATAATCGGCGAAAGGCAATTTAAAGTAAAAAAAAGAAGAAAAAACAGAATGCTAATAGGAACCCCTGTTGACAACTTTAAAAAGAAACCTAAATGGAAAAAGGAAAAGATAGAAATCAAAGGAAACATCACAAAAGACAAGGTATGCATATCCGTAAACCTTGAGGCTTACAACAAAAGGACAAGGAGATGGCACAAACTTAAAAGCGATAATATGCTTGAAGAACACATGGCTTTGTTTGCACTTTCCAAAACATTGAAAGGCAAAACCATCTGGAGCATCGGGAATATCTCCGTTAATAAAGACGGAATTAATAAAAGAGTATTAAACTTGACAAAATTCACGGTTGACAGTGTTGATATATCGGTTGACCCTTCCACGGGGATTAAAAGCGTTAACTTCAATCTTAAAGACAAAAACGGAATAGCGGTTTACAAAGTATTAATGATAGGAAACGTTAAAGGGCTAAATTCTGCGTTAAAAACCTTTAATTCCCATTTTTTAGACTACTATCCGGTAAAAAAAATATCTAAAATCTACGAGTTCTATTGGGCTTACGCAAAACACGGCGAAATAATGGACGGAATGCACAAACTACAGGTGATAACCGCATTAGGAAATCCTGACGAAATAATTAAAAAAGATGCGAACAAGCAAATCTTTGTCTATAATTTAAACGGAAAAACATATAAATACCCTATAGTAAAAAATGAGTTGTCTCTGGCAGAACAATAAATTAGCAAAAAAACAAAATTTTCCTTGACAGTACAGGACTTTGCTAATAATATAAATTCCGTAATTACATGTTTAAATCTCACAAGGAAACTTGTGAAATAATGAAGGAGGCTTTTATGAACAAAACTGACTTAGTAAATGCTGTTGCTGAAAAGACCGGGCTTTCAAAGGTTAAGGCTGCAGAGGCTGTTGACGGTGTGATCAGTGCAATAGGTGATTCTTTAAAAAGAGGAGATAAGGTTTCTCTCGTAGGTTTCGGAACTTTTGACGTAGTTGAAAGGGCTGCCAGAAAAGGCAGAAACCCCCAGACAGGCAAAGAAATCAATATCCCCGCTAAAAAAGTAGTCAGGTTTAAACCGGGCAAAAAACTCAAAGACCTTGTAAACTAAACCTAAATAAAAAGGGTTGAAAAATAAAAGGGGCTAAAATTAGCCCCTTTTTTATTTAGATTAAATTTAAAAAATTAAAACAGTCCGGGGAAACCGAACCCTCCCATTCCTTTCATAGACGACTCAACCTCTTCGTCAACCTTTCTGTAACCCTCCGAAAGAGCCGCAATCACCAGATCCTCAAGCATCTGTTTATCCTCTATCAAAGAATCGTCTTCAATTTTCAGGGATAAAACCTCTTTGTGCCCATTCAAAACAACCTTAACTGCTCCGCCCCCGCTTGTCGCTTCAACCCTTAATTCTTCAAGTTTCTTCTGCAACATCTGCTGCATTTTTTTAGCCTGTTTCATTAAAAAATTAATATCCGCCATAAATCCCTCCGTTTATTTAATTATTCTTTCTACCCTTCCGTCAAACTCGGTTAATATTTTTTTTACCAAAGGGTGATTTGCAATAGTCTCAGTTTCCGAAACAGACTGTTTTACATCCACTTCTGTTTCAAGTTTAAGATTAACCTTTCTTTTAAACCTTATATGGATATTGCCTTCAATAGTCTTAAAAACCTTATTTTCTATTATCTCTTTAACCGAATCCGGTAAAACATGCACCGTTACAACTATATTATCGTCTTCTTCTTTTAACCCTGCCTTTCTCAAAATAGGCGCTATTTCCTGAAAATCCTCAAACCCCTTTTTAACAAAATTTAAAACATCGCTTTCTTTTTTTTCTCGAATTTCACCTTTGACACTTTTTCCTTCAGGAAAAGCACTTTCACGGCCTGATTGTGACGGGTTACTTTCAATTATTAGTTTTTTTTTTGAAATCAATTCGGCAATAGGCATAACTTTAGATGCAAAAACCATTTTGAATAGCAACAATTCAACGGCAATCCTCGGGCTAAAGGCATCCCTTACAAACCTTTCGTTTTGAAGAATTACGTTAAGGTATCTTAAAATATCTTCAATAGAAAACTTTTTATCCCTTAAATCTTCAGGAAAGAATTCTTTTTCCCCTTTTATAGCAGCATGCAAAAGATTGTTAAAAAACTCCCCCAACCTTAAAACAAATTTAACAAAATCGGTATTTCTCTCTTCAAGTTTGTCAAGAATATCCACAATATCTTTTCTATTATCATTAACTATTGCCTTAAAAATCTTGAAAAAAACGGTAGAATCGGGAATGCCCAAAACAACGGAAACGTCTTCCTCGGTAATCTTATCTCCCGAAAAAGAGATAATCTGATCAAGCAAACTCTGCGCATCCCTCATACTGCCTTCCGAAGCATCAACAATGAGTTTTAATGCGCTTTCGTCAATGTTAATCCCTTCCTTCTCACAAATATCCTTTAAATGTCTGACTATCTTTATTTGAGGTATCTTTTTAAACTCGAAAATCTGACACCTTGACCTTATTGTCGCGGGTATTTTGTGAGGCTCGGTAGTAGCGAGTATGAAAACAACATAGGAAGGCGGCTCTTCAATAGTTTTTAAAAGTGCGTTAAACGCATGGGTTGAAAGCATATGAACTTCGTCAATAATAAAAACCCTGAACCTGTCCCTGATCGGAGGGTACTGAACAATCTCTTTCAGATTTCTAATATCGTCAACCCCTTTGTTTGAGGCAGCATCTATCTCCATCACATCTATATCTCTGCCTTCGGCAATCTCCTTGCACGCGTCACATTCAAGGCAGGGCTCAACCGTAGGCCCATTCTTACAATTCAAAGCCTTTGCGTAAATCCTTGCTGTAGAGGTTTTGCCTGTCCCCCTTAAACCTGAAAAAATAAGGGAATGGTGTATTCTACCCTCGGAAATAGAGTTTTTCAGTGTCTGAATTACCGCTTCCTGGCCTATAACCCGGTCAAATGTGGCAGGTCTCCATTTTCTTGCAAGAGCACTATAAGTCATATCCGTCCTTTTAGAAATACTTTACGGGAACCTGGTTACCTGCGGCACACGACAAATACCCTTAGTGCTGCTCCCGTCAGGGCCTGACACGGTTCGGATACCGCCGTTGCACAGGACCAGATCCCCGGAAAGCATTCCCTTTAAAAAAGAAAATGGCGGAGAGGGCGGGATTCGAACCCGCGGTACCTTGCGGTACACACGATTTCCAGTCGTGCACCTTCGTCCACTCGGTCACCTCTCCGTAACTTTAGAAAGAACAAAAC
>JALWHA010000213.1 GCA_027038695.1 Acidobacteriota bacterium | reverse complement strand
AAGCTTAATAAACTATGGACAACGCACCTGCGTCAAGGCATTCTTTTAATTCTTCTTCAACCCTTTTGGCAAGCATTATGGCGGATAGAAAATCTCCCGCCAAATAGAAGTTGCTAAGGTATTTTATAAAAATATTCCTGTTAAAAAAACCCTTTTTCAAATCCCTGAAAATTTCTTTAAATATGGAATCAACAATAAAAGGAGACTTCTGTGAATAAAGTTCAAAATCCCTCTTTGACAGCGTTTTAATGTTATTAGATTTTCCTAATTTAATCTTTTTCATAACTTAAAACTTAAACTTAATTTTAAAAAAAGCAAGTTTTTTTAATCCTTTTGCCTTTCTATTACCGCACCTAAATTTCTTAATTTTTCCTCAAACTTCTCATAGCCCCTGTCAAGATGGTAAATTCGATGCACTTTTGTAACCCCTTTAGCAAACAAGCCTGCAAGAACCAAAGACGCGCTTGCCCTTAAATCAGTGGCCATAACATCCGCTCCGGTAAGAAGGTTCCCACCTTTAACAATTGCAGTATTGCCGTCAAGTTTTATATCCGCACCAAGCCTTATTAACTCCTGCACATGCTGAAACCTGTTTTCAAAAATATTTTCTTTAATGTGAGAAACTCCGTTGGCTTTTATCATTAAAACCATAAATTGTGCCTGCAAATCTGTAGGAAAGCCGGGATAGGGAGAAGTTTCTATGTCGACAGGCTTAATTAGGGAAGTCCCCTCAACTAAAATTGAGTTTGCTTTAATTTTAATGTCTATTCCTGCGTCTTTTACTTTTGACAAAAAAGAATCAAGGTGTGAAGGGTTTACATTTTCAATCTCAACCTTTCCATCTGTGACTGCTGCGGCAATTACAAAAGTGCCTGCTTCAATTCTGTCGGGAATTACTTTATGTCTCACTTTTTCAAGCCTTTTAACACCTTGTATGTTTAAGTTCTTTGTGCCTATACCCTCAATTTTAGCCCCCATTTTAACAAGGCAATTGCACAAATCCACAACCTCTGGCTCAATAGCGGCGTTTTCAATAATTGTTTCCCCCTCTGCAAATACAGAAGCCATTACCACATTTTCCGTTCCTGTTACCGTAACTTTATCAAAGTAAATAAAGTTTCCCGCTAACTTGCGTGTTTTTAAAATTGAATAACCCTCTTTAACCTTGTAATCAGCCCCTAACTTTTTAAAAGCCTCAATATGCAAGTCAATAGGCCTTGCCCCAATTGCGCAGCCTCCCGGAGTGTAAACATAAGCCTTTTTAAACCTTGCAAGCAGAGGGCCCATTAAAAGGACTGACGCCCTCATTCTCCTTATTATGTCGTAAGGTATCTCAACCGGCTTAACAAAGGAAGAATCTATTTCAATCCTGTTTTTATCCCTGTCAAAACTATATTTCACTCCTAAAAGTTCAAGCGCTTTCAGCATTGTCCTTACATCAGCAACATCAGGTACATTATCAAGTATTAGCCCCTCGTCCGAAAGTATTGAAGCGGCAAGCAAAGGCAGGGCAGAATTCTTCGCCCCTGAAATTCTTACCTTTCCTTTAAGCCTTTTGCCTCCCTTAATCACAAACTTCTCAAGCATTCTCTATAACTCCCACCCTTAAATGTCCGTTTAAATCTTTAACAAAATATAAATTTTGCACTTTTAACAACTCTTTTGCAATATTTTTTATGCTTTCACTTTGATTATATCCTATTTCAAAGACAATTAAGCCTTTTTCCTTAACAACCTTTAATGCCTGAAACAAAAAATCTTTTAAAAACTCATAACCCTCTTCCCCTCCGAAAAGTGCAATCTCAGGCTCGTTCAAAACCTCTTTCTCAAGCGTGTTTTTTTCTTTAATCCCCACATACGGCGGGTTTGCGACAATTACGTCAAAGGATTTTTCCTTAAAACAATAAAGTTTATCACATTGAATAAAACTTATATCAGCAGATAGATTTTTTGCATTTTCCTTTGCAACTTTTAAAGCATTCAAAGACAAATCAGAGGCAAAAACCTTTGCTAAAACCAACTCTTTTACAAGTGTTATCCCTAAATTCCCGCTTCCCGTACAGCAATCAAGCAAGGTGCCTTTAAAGCCTTTCCCAACCTTTTTTAAAACAAACTCAACTATTGTCTCTGTTTCGGGACGGGGGACTAAAACATGGGAATTTACAAAAAACCTTCTTCCCCAGAAGTAGGTAAACCCTAAAATGTAACCGTATGGAAAGCCCTTTGCCCTTTTCTCGCAGAAATCTTTAAGGCTTTCTTCCAATTTTTCGGAAAAATCAAAATCTCCCACAATTACTTTATGCAAAGGGATATTAAATTTTTCCGAAATAAACCTCTGGACTTCCAGAACAGGGTTTGAAATTCCCCTATCCTTCAAAAAGTTTATATATTTTAAAACCTCTTTTTTCATCTATATATTAGTTTTGCAGGGATTTCAACGCTTCCGCCTGATAATGGGCAGTCAATGCGTCAATCATCTCGTCAATTTCACCGTCAAGGAATTGCTGCAATTGATAGATTGTCTTGCCTATTCTGTGGTCAGTAACCCTGCTCTGCGGGTAATTGTACGTCCTTATCTTCTCGCTTCTGTCTCCGCTTCCCACCTGGCTTTTTCTGTCTTCGGCAACCTCTTTCAACTGCCTTTCCCTCTCCATTCCGTAAACCCTTGACCTTAATACCTTCATTGCCTTGTCTTTGTTTTTTAACTGAGACCTTTCGTCGTGACATGTTACCACAAGGCCTGTTGGAATGTGGGTAATTCTAATAGCCGAATCTGTTGTGTTCACATGCTGTCCGCCCGCCCCGCTTGCCCTGAAAGTATCAATCCTCAAGTCCTTTTCGTCAATGTGTATTTCAACATCGTCAACTTCAGGCAGAATAGCAACGGTAATTGCGGAAGTATGAATCCTTCCCCCTGACTCTGTTTGAGGGACTCTTTGAACCCTGTGGACACCGCTTTCG
>JALWHA010000212.1 GCA_027038695.1 Acidobacteriota bacterium | reverse complement strand
TTTTTTCCAAAGGATTACCCGACATTTATAAACAGAGGTTTTCTTTCTTCTTTAAGGTATGATTTTTACTTTGCAAACGGCTGTAATTGTGAAAAGTTTGCAGAGTTAATGATAGGTGACGGGAAGAATGCCATAAAGATAAGTCCTCTTTACTCTTACGGTTATCAGATTTTAACCAAGGGGTATTTCAGAATGGCAATGTGTGAGAAAAAGAGGGAAAGGGCTTACTATTATGAAAATTTTGCGATTAGAAACTTTAAGATTTTTAAAACAAAAACAGAGAATATTGATGATATATTTGATGAGTATCGCTTTGCAGAGACATTTATTGCCTATAAGTTTAAAGATAGGCAAAAGTTGAAGATGCTTTCTCGAAAATGGCAGAAAACTTTTTTTAACCAGAGAGATTTAAGAGATTTTTACTATATTTTTAACCAGAAAGGGGAAACCCTGTTTTTCCTTTCTCTGTCTAATGGCAAAAGGGGTGTAAAGGTTTTAGAAAGGCTTGTGTCTCAATTAATGCCTTATGCCGGGAGAAAGTACCTTTCTGATATTTCTCTTGCTGACTGTGCCATCTATCTTGCAAATTTTTATAAAAAAAGTGATAAAGAAAATTTTAAAAAATATCTAAACATTGCCAGAGTGTTAATAAAGCCGTACCTTAAAAATCCTGTTCAAAGAACTGTTATCTGCAATAATGCCATAGATTATATTTCAAATAAATTTCCAGAGGCGAAATTTAAAGAATCTATTTCAAAAAGTTTTTATCTCTCTGTGAAGTACTCCTTTTTTTTCAGATAGAAAGCATTGAAAAAGGTGAATTTATTCAGAATGATCTAAAACATACAATATTTTGTGTTGACTTAAGTTTTGTGCCACAATATAATCTATTAAAGATTTGACATATAAGGAGAATTTATGAATCCACAACAGGGTAAAAAAAACTTATTTCTTAAATTTAAGCCGGTAGAAGAGATTATTAACAGGCGGGGTGAAAAGGTAAAGTTTGACGATTTAAGGATATTAAACGCTGTTTTAAAAGCCGGAAGGGCTTCAGGCGAGTTTTCCGAGGTTGAGGCAAACAGGATTACCTCAATGGTTGTCAGAATGGTTAATTATAAATTTCAAGAGATAATTCCTTCAATTGAAGATATTCAGGATGTGGTTGAAGAGGCTCTTGTTATGGCAGGTTATATTGATACCGCGAGAAGGTATATTAAGTACAGGGAAAAGAGGAGAGAGGCAAGAGAGGCTAAAAAGGCTCTAGTTGAGGCAATTTCCACTGTTACAGAATATGTTGAAAAAAGCGATTGGAGGGTAAACGCAAACGCGAATCAGGGTTATTCTTTAGGCGGCTTAATCTTAAATACTGCGGGAAAGGTGATCGCAAATTACTGGCTTAACAAGATATACCCTGAAGAAGTGGGCAAAGCACATATTGAGGGGGATTATCACATACACGACCTTGATATGTTAAGCGGTTACTGTGCAGGGTGGTCCTTAAAACAGTTGCTTATAGAAGGGTTTAACGGAGTACCGGGAAAGGTTGAGTCCAATCCACCAAAGCATTTAGGTTCCGCTTTAGGGCAGATGGTTAACTTTTTGGGAACACTGCAGAACGAGTGGGCGGGGGCGCAGGCTTTTTCCTCTTTTGATACCTATCTTGCGCCTTTTATAAGAAAAGATAAAATGACTTATAGAGAGGTTTATCAGGAGATTGAAGGGTTTATATACAATTTGAACGTGCCTTCAAGGTGGGGAAGCCAGACCCCCTTTACAAACCTGACATTTGACTGGGTATGTCCCGAGGATTTGAAAGATCAGCACCCTATAATCGGCGGGGAAGAGATGGATTTTACCTACGGGGAACTGCAACAAGAGATGGATATGATAAACAAAGCCTATATTGAGGTAATGATAAATGGAGATGCTAAAGGGCGTGTTTTCACCTTTCCCATTCCCACTTACAACATAACCGACGACTTTAACTGGGAGCACCCCAACACTGAACTTCTCTTTGAGATGACTGCGAAGTACGGATTGCCTTACTTCCAAAACTTTATAAATTCAGATTTAAAGCCGGGAATGATAAGGAGTATGTGCTGCCGTTTACAGCTTGATTTAAGGGAATTGCTTAAAAGGGGGAACGGGCTCTTCGGTTCGGCAGAGCAGACAGGCTCAATAGGTGTGGTAACAATAAATATGGCAAGGTTAGGCTACCTTTACAAAAACGATATTGACGGCTTTTACAAAAGGCTTGATTACCTTATGGAACTTGCAAAGTTAAGCCTTGAAAAGAAGAGAAAAACCATAGCCAAACTCCTTGAAGAGGGGTTGTTCCCGTACACTAAAAGGTACTTAGGGGGATTAAGAAACCATTTTTCAACTATAGGCTTAAACGGAATGAACGAGGCTATAAGAAACTTTACCGAAGATAGGCACGATATAACCGATAAGAAGGGCAGGGATTTTGCAAAAGAGGTTTTAACTCACATGAGGGAAAAATTAGTTGAATTTCAGGAGGAGACAGGCCATCTCTACAATCTTGAGGCGACTCCGGCAGAGGGGACCACTTATAGGTTTGCTAAAGAGGACAAAAAAAGGTTTAGCGATATAATTCAGGCAGGTACTGAAGAGGCTCCCTATTATACTAATTCAAGTCAGTTGCCTGTGGGATTCACAAACGACCCCTTTTATGCTTTAAAATTGCAGGACGATTTACAAACACTTTACACGGGGGGGACCGTGTTGCACCTTTATTTAGGAGAAAGAGTATCTTCTTCAAAAGCCTGTAAAAAGATAGTTAAAAGGGCTCTTGAAAACTTCAGGTTGCCTTATTTAACCATAACCCCTACATTTTCCACCTGTCCCAAGCATGGTTATATAAAGGGGGAGCACGAGCATTGTCCTATTTGTGAAAAGGAAGAGAGAGAAAGAATTTTAAAAGAAATAAAAGAAATAGAAGAAAAATTAAGTAAATTGGAGGCATAAATGGATAAAAGGGAGATTCTTGAAAAAAGGCTTAAGGAATTAAGGTACAAACTTCAAACCGTTAAAGGGGAAAAATGCGAGATATGGACAAGGGTAATGGGTTACCATAGGCCTGTTTCCGAGTTTAACAAAGGAAAAAAGAGCGAGTTTAAGGAAAGGGTTTACTTTGAAGAAAGCGTTGCTTTAAAAAGGCTTTAATTTCTAAATGAAAAAACTCCACATCGGGGGGGTAACCCCCTTTTCAACTATTGATTACCCTGATAATTTGTCTGCGGTTTTTTTCTTTCAGGGCTGTGTTTTTCGGTGTCCTTATTGTCACAATTCGGAGTTTCAGGAGATAAAAGAGCCTTCTTATTTATTAAAAGAATTTGTGGATTTTATTGGCGATAGAAAAGGGTTTTTGGACGCAATTGTTTTCAGCGGGGGAGAGCCTTTGCTTTTCCTTGACGAATTAAAACTTTTATGTGAAATTTCTAAAGAAAACGGTTTTAAAACAGGCTTGCACACCACGGGTTATTCACCTGAAAGGCTTAGTGTTTTAGTTGAAAAAAGACTAATTAATTGGGCTGGAATAGACTTAAAAGCAGATATGGATAATTACCCCTTTGCCTGTGGGGTTGAAAAAAACTTTTTTAACGAAACGGTTAAAAGCATTGAAATTCTAAAACAAAGCGGGATTGATTTTGAGGTAAGGACAACAGTGTTCAAAGAAATTGCAAAGGTTGATCTGTTAAAAAGGGTTTTAGAAACCTATAATAAATTGAATATAGAAACGCCTATATTTCAGGTTTATTCGGAACAGGGTAAGCCTGATAAAGAAATTGAGATATTTCTTGAAAAATTTAAATCGGAAAACAATTTGAATTTTGTTATAAGAAAATAAAAAAAGCGGGGATTTCTCCCCGCCTGATTTTTTATACCAGATATTATTTTTTATTGAATTTTTTTGCTATCTTTTTCTTCATTTTTGTTTTCATCTTCTTCATCATCATCTGGTGTTTATGCTGCATCCTTAACTCTTTATCAAGTTTTTTAATTTCAACGAGGGTTTCTTTAAGTTTAGCGTATCCGTACCATGTTGTGTAATCAGGCATTAAGTGGAATGCTGCCTGGTATGTTTTCATTCTGTAATCCATAAACATCTCATAGAGCAACTCTTCTATATGGTTGTCAACCTCATAGAAGTTTAATAGGTCGGGATACGGCCATGTCGCCTGATTGGTCTTTTTCTGCAAAATGCCGTCTCTATAAAGGTTTGCTACGATCTCAATGGCTTCTGCAAAAACCTTGTCTGCCGCTTTAATCATCATATCTGCGTTATGCAGGTTTTGTTTTACATAATTTGCAGAATGGCACTGTTCACAGGTTTTCATCATCCTGTTTCTCTCTTTGTCAAATCCTTCTTTAGTTAACCTTGCTAACTTTGCCGCCTTAACGACATCAAGCCTTGCGGTAGGCTGTCCCTTGTCGTTCAGTACTCCTAAAGCCTTTAATATTGTTACCCTGTAACCCATCCATTCCTTATCCTGTTCGGGAAGCCTGAGTGCCAGAAATCCCCACGCAGTCATAACCCTGTGGTCTCCGCCAGCCATGTGGCAATCCTGACATGTGGGGCCTCTGTGTGCTTTCCTGTCCGTCATGTAAGCGGCCCCGTGTTTTGAATGAGACCACATCTCCCATTGCGCATGGTCAAACCCGGTATGGCACTGGTTGCATGCTTCTGGTTGCAATGCTTCCTGTTTTGAGAAAGCGTGCCTTGTATGGCAGTTCTGGCAATCCATTCCGTATTTGTAATAACTCCTGAATTCCCCTGCAAGGCCTTTCTTTTTAGCTTCATCGTTAACGATACCTAAATTATGGCAGCCGTTACAACCTTTTTGCCCCGCAATAAAAGCTTTAGGCTGGGAATGTGCAAACCCCGGGAAAGCGGTTACGGGAAGCAATCCCAATGCGTGTTTTCCGCTTAAATACTGCTTTGCCTGTTTAGGGTGGCATTTTTGACAGGTTTCAATTGTCGGAAGTTTTGCCTTATCAACGTCTTTTGCGCTCATATGAGCCTTTCCGTGGCAGTCGTCGCAGGATAAACTTTCCGCCATTTTCCCTCTGTTAAAATCCTTGACGATCCCCGGAGTGACCTTTTTGTGGCACTCTTCGCACTTTGAGTTAACGGCGTAACTGTTAAAGGCAAAAACTAAACACATTAGAAACGCCGATAGGAAAAATAGTTTCTTCATAAAACCACCTTCGATTACTTAACCGCTATTTCTGCTTATGATGTTATCAATTTTTTAATCTTTTTCATAATGACTTTAAAACCTCAAAATTTTTTTGCAATATTTTTTAAAGTTATAATATTTATTTCGTCTGATATAATGGTAGAGAATTTTTTAGATAAAAGGGGTGAAGTATGAAAAAGGCTATGATTTGGGGCCTGATAATATTTTCAATGACATGTTTTTCCACATCAATAAGAAAACAGGAATGTAAAGGTTACTCAATCTTAAAAAAAGGAGAATTCCACGATGTTGCGTTAAGTGTGGACGGAGAGATGTCTATTTCAAGGGAGATAAAAAAGATTAAATCATTGAATGACACCTTTGGGTGGGATTTTGTTTATTACAAAAACGCTTTGTACATTGCAGCCGGTGAAAAAGGCAAGGTGTACAAATATGATTTTGCTACCAGAGAGATATCTCTTTTAACCGCTTTTCCTGAAGGGACTGTTTACGCCATTGCGATATATAATGGCAAACTCTATGCCGGGCTTTCTCCCAGGGGAAAGATATTTAAGGTAAATCTTGACGACGGCAACTATTCCGAATACTTTGACGCAAAGTGCCAGTATATCTGGGATATTCAAATAAAAGATAATTCTATGTATATTATAACCGGTTTGCCTGGGCAGTTAATCAAGTTAGACTCCAATAAGATATCTACGGTTCTCTCAAAAGATTTTGACAAACATTATGAAAGTATGGTGTTAGGAAGCAATGCGGTATACGTGGGCACTTATCCCTCGGGGAGTATTATAAGGGTTAAAGGTGGAAAATCTTACCTCTTATACAATTCAAGCTACAAAGAGGTTAAAGATTTAGCCTTTTTTAACGGCAAATTGTACGCTGTTTGTTATAGCGGAAATCCGGTAGCAAAGGTGAAGGTAAAGAAAAAACCTGCAAGAAAAGTACAGACAATTCATGGAGTTTACGGCGCTATTATCTCAATTAACAAAAAAGACGTTCCTCAAGTGTTGTATGATTTATCAGGTTCTGCGCCTTACTGCATGAAGGTTTTTAAAGATAAACTTTACATCGGTACGGGGCATAGCGGTAAAATATTTTCTTTAGATAAAGATGAAAAATTATCGGTAACGGGGGAAGTTGACAACGGGCAGATAATGAAGATATCTGTTCTAAACAATTCACTTTACCTTATAACTTCAAACCCTTCCGAAATATATAGAATGCTTCCCGATTATGCTCTAGAAGGGGAGTATTTAAGCGATATTTTTGTGGCTAATTTTATCTCTCAATGGGGTGCGTTTTACTTTGATTACTCCGCTCCTAAGGGTACGAGGACAGAGTTTTACGTTAGGGCGGGCAACTCAGATAATCCCGATATTTCATGGGGAAATTGGGTGAAGGTTTCAAACGGAGAAGCGCCTGATTTACCCTCTGCCAAAATGGTTCAGGTAAAGATAAAACTAATCTCTCACGACCCGTCTTTGTCCCCTAAATTAAGGGGTTATGATTTCTACTACAAAGAGGCCAACCAAAAGCCTCAGGTAGCATCTGTAGTTTTAACCCCGCAGGGAGTGAAATTGGTTAAAAAATCAACTCACCCATCTGTTGTAACCCCCTCATATAAGGCATTTACATCAATGCATTTCGGTCCTTCGGGGAGGATTTTTACTTTTGATAAAAATTACATCTCCTTTTACGTTGTTGCGGTGGACCCTAACCGAGACCCCTTAAAGTACTGTTTTTATCTTGTTTTGAATTCCGGGAAAAAGGTTGAGCTGAAAAAGGATACTAAAGAAAATTTTATAACCTTGAATACCCTTGCATACCCGGAGGGGAAGTACAGGTTTTACTATACTGTTTCCGATAATGAGGCTAATTCTAATCAAGGCTACACCGTTGACGGCTACAGCGATTACTTTGTCATTGACAATACTCCGCCTCAAATCACTTCGGTAAATTTAAACGGCAAAACACTTTCCTTCACCGTCAAAGACAAATCCCCTGTTGAGATTGTACAAATTTCTGAAGACGGCGGTAAAACCTGGAAAAAGGTTTACTCTGTTGACGGCATAAACGACCAGAGTGTTGAGAGTTTTAATGTAACTTTAGACAAAAAGGTGGATTCGGTTATTATAAAGGCTTACGATTCAATAGGAAACACTTCAACAAAACTTGCAAAATAAGGGGTGAATTATGTTTGATAGATTTATAGTTGTTGTAATGGACAGCTTGGGTATAGGGGAAATGCTGGACGCTGAAAAATTTGGGGATAAAGGTGCTGACACATTAGGGCACATTGATGAGTTAAGGGGTTTAAATGTTCCCAACCTTGAAAAATTAGGGTTAGGCTTGTTAAGGGATTTCAAAACCATTAAAAAAACTCAAATAAAAGGGGTATACTCAACTAAAATGCTTGAATGCTCAAAGGGAAAAGACACAACGACAGGCCACTGGGAAATGATGGGGGTAATACTTGAAAAGCCCTTTCCCACATACCCCAACGGATTTCCCGAAGAGGTTATGAAACTCTTTACCGAAAAAACAGGGTACGGGTACCTTGGAAACAAGCCTGCGTCGGGAACAGTAATTATCAATGAATTGGGAGACGAGCATGTAAAAACAGGAAAGCCTATTGTTTATACCTCGGCAGATTCCGTCTTTCAGATAGCGGCACACGAAGAGGTTATCCCTGTTGAAGAGTTGTACAGGATTTGCGAGATAACCAGAAAAGAGGTTTGCGTCGGAGAGCATGCAGTTGCAAGGGTTATAGCAAGGCCTTTTATAAAACAGGGCGACAAGTATGTTAGAACAGAGAGGAGAAAAGACTTCTCCCTTGAGCCCCCATATCCAACCGCAATGGATTTATTAAAAGAAAAGGGCTACCTTGTAGGCGGCATTGGAAAAATAGAAGATATATTTGTTTACAGGGGCTTAACCGCTTCAATACACTCTCACAACAATGAAGAATCCTACCGTGATTTGAAAAAGATGATGATTGAAACAAAAGATGAAAAAGGGCTTATATTTGCAAACTTTATAGACTTTGACATGCTATACGGCCATAGAAGGAACGTTGAGGGGTACGGCAAAGCAATTGAGGAATTTGACGGATGGCTTCCCGATTTAATGGACAATTTAGGGGAAAAAGATTTGCTTATGATAACCGCAGACCACGGCAATGACCCCTCTTTTAAAGGCACAGACCATACAAGGGAGATGGTGCCACTTTTAATGTTTTCAAAATCTTTAAAAAGCAATGCAAGGCTTGAGGATATTCACTGCTTTTCTTCAATAGCAAAAACAGTTTGCGAAAACTTCTCAATTTCCAATCAATTTAAAGGGGTAAATTTACTTTCATTTTTGAAATAGGGGGATAAATGGACATTGTTTCAATTATAAAAAAGAAAAGGGATAAGCAAACCTTAATAAAGGAAGAGATATACTTTTTTGTAAAAGGGGTAACGGACGGCTCTATCCCGGATTATCAAATCTCCGCTTTGCTAATGGCAATAGTTTTAAACGGAATGAACGACGAGGAAACCTTTTACCTGACAGAAGCAATGATGAAATCGGGGGACATACTTGATTTATCCGAAGTTGAGGGGTTTAAGTGCGACAAACACTCAACAGGCGGGGTTGGAGACAAAATAACAATGATAATTGCACCCCTTGCAGCCTCGCTCGGTTTAAAAATCCCAATGT
This sequence comes from Acidobacteriota bacterium, assembly GCA_027038695.1. Lineage (GTDB taxonomy): Bacteria > Acidobacteriota > Holophagae > Thermotomaculales > Thermotomaculaceae > Thermotomaculum. The sequence continues at coordinate 413 of JALWHA010000212.1, read as the reverse complement.
TTTCAGGGAGAGGCTTAGGGCATACAGGGGGGACAACCGATAAACTGGATTCAATACCTGGATTTAAAACCCTTTTAACGGAAGAGGAGTTTATTAAAAGTTTGAAAACAGTGGGAATAGCAAACTCAATTCAATCTGAAAAAATCACCCCTGCGGATAAAAAACTCTATGCTTTAAGGGATGTTACCGGAACGGTAGAATCCATCCCCCTTATAACAGCCTCAATAATGAGCAAAAAACTTGCCTGCGGTGCCGACGGCCTTGTGCTTGATGTAAAATTCGGCAAAGGCGCTTTTATGAAAACAAGGGAAGATGCGGAAACCCTTGCAAAGAGTTTGCTTAAAATGGCGCCAGTCAGGGGAATAAAAGCAGTTGCTTTAATTGACGATATGAACGAGCCTTTAGGCTATAAC
>JALWHA010000211.1 GCA_027038695.1 Acidobacteriota bacterium | reverse complement strand
ACCAAACTCCTTATATTCTTGAAAGGCTTAAAAACAAATACGGGTTTAAACTGCTAACCCACCATAAAAATTTAGGAATTGTAAAGGCTTTAAACAACGGATTAAACGAGGCAAAGGGCAGGTTTATAGCCAGAATGGACGGGGACGACATAATGCTTCCCGAAAGGCTTGAAAAACAGTTAAAATTCCTTTCGGAAAACAAAGGTATTGACCTGATAGGCACACAGGTTGAGATATTCAAAGAGGTTGAAAAACCCCCTATTTACTGCGGGTGCAGAATAAAATCCCTTGATATGGACTTTTCAACCGCTTTGAAAAACATACAGAAAGAACGGGAATTAAGCGAGGGGGTTAAAATTTATCAGAAGTGGAACAATTCGCTTATAACCCATGAAGATATGGTTGAAAACCTTTACATAGACTGCCCCATAGTTCACCCAACATTCTTTGCAAAAAAAGAATTCTTTGAAAAGTTAGGGGGATACTCTGAAACAGAGTATGCGGAAGATTACGATTTGGTTTTCAGGACAGTTTTTTCAGGGTATAGGTTAAGCAAGGTTGAGGAAATACTCTTAAAGTGGAGAGACCACCAAAAAAGGGAAACAAGGACTAACAAAAACTTAAAAAAAGACAAACTATTCTTTCAAAAGGCATACTTTTTCAAAAACTTTGATAAAAGAAGCAAAAACGGGGTTTATGTAATAGGCGTAGGCAAATTCGGGAAAAAACTTATAGGCGCTTTAAAGCATTACGGCGTTGAAGTAAAAGGAGTGCTTGACTTTTCTAACAAAAGAACAGGCGGAAAGGTAAGGGAAATACCCGTAATAAAACCGTATGAAATAGACTCTTCTTCCCCTTTAATACTCGCTTACTCCCTTCACCAATCCCCAAACAAGGAATTAAAAGAATTCTTCTCCACCCACAGAGAAAGAATAATCCCCTTTGTTTTATAAAAACACAAAAAGCGATATGTTATATTGATTGCACTGCAACCCTAAAAGTTGAATTGTTGAAGATGCTTGCCTTTTTGTCTCCACATCTTTTCAACCCTGACAAATAGTTCCAGAGACACCTCTTTCCCGAAGTATTCTTTTAACTCAGATTCAGACGCTTTCCTGATTTTCTTTATCATATTGCCACCCTTTCCGATCAAAATAGGCTTCTGGGATTTTCTTTCAACAATTATGTCGCAGAATATTTCAACATAATCATCGTTATGTTCAATCTTTCTCACATCAACATATGTGGTATAAGGAAGTTCATCCCTTGTTTCTTTTAATACCTTTTCCCTAACAATTTCAGCAATGTACAACCTTTCGTTAATGTTGGTAATATATTCCACATCATATTGAAATTCCCCTTCTGGTACATATTTTAAAATCACATCAAGCAATTCATCAATATTAATCCCCGCTGAAGCGGATATGGGTACTATTTCGTCAAAACCTATCTCTTTTAATTCTTCAATTAAAGGCAATACCCTTGATTTTTTAATAATATCTATCTTGTTCAAAGCAACAACTTTAGGTTTGTCAATATCCTTTAAGGTATTCATTAAAAACCTTTCTCCGTTGCCTATAGGCACTGAAGCATCTATTAGGTACAGAATCAAATCAGCAGTATCAAGTTCACTGTAAACATTTTGCATCATTACCTTGTTCATCTCGTACATAGGTTTGTGAAACCCGGGTAAATCCACAAAAACAAGTTGATAATCTTCTTTAGTCAATACCCCTAAAATTCTATACCTTGTTGTCTGAGGTTTGTCAGATACTATTGAAATCTTTCTGCCTAAAAGATAATTTAAGAGTGTGGATTTGCCCGCATTCGGCCTTCCTATTAATGCAATTTCTCCGAATTTAGTCATTGTCATTCTCCCTTTCTAATATTTCAATTTTAATTGTTTTTACCCTTCTCTTAACCATTTTTTCAACGGTTATTATGAGGTTCCCGTATTCCACGGTTTCCCCTTCTTTAGGAATCCTGCCGAAGATAGTAAAAACCACCCCGCCCATTGTATCAACATCTTCAAAATCAAGTTCCAATCCCGTTTCTTCCATAAAAAAGTGTATATTACAACTTCCGTCCACAAGATAAACACCCTTATCTATCTTTTGAATGACATTTGTCGCTATATCATGCTCATCTTCAATCTCACCGACAATTTCTTCAACAAGATCTTCTATCGTAACAACACCTGCCGTGCCTCCGTATTCGTCTAAAACAATAGCCATTTTTAACTTTTTACTCTGCATCTCCCTCAATAGTTCAAGCACCTTTTTGGTTTCAGGAATAAAAAACGGCTTCTGAATAATTTTAGAGATATTGAAACTTTCTTTATCCAAGGCAAGAACATCTTTTAAATGTACAATTCCAATAATGTTATCTACGGTTTCTCTGTAAACAGGAAGCCTTGAATGTTTGGCATTTTTAAATTTTTTTATTAAATCCTTATATGATATATCTTCTTTTACTGATATTATGTCTGTCCTCGGTGTCATAACCTCCCTCACAATAGTATCCCCGAAATCAAGGACTCCCTTTATCAAGTCTTTTTCGCCTTCCTCAATTATTCCCTCTTCCGTCGCAACGTCAATAAAAGCCCTTTCCTCATCTTCCTTGTCTTCTTCGTCATCAAGTCTGATATCTTCTTTTTTAATTAAAAACATAGCGAACTTGTACGCAGGGAACACAAGCAACCTGAATATAAAAAACAATGGATTAAAAACAGGCATAAACATTTTAACTACTTTTTCCCTGCTTATAAATGCCCCCCCACTAACTATAATCTTCTCTATGATAAGGTAGATAAGCAACCATATAAAAGACTTTTCAATACTCCCGAATTTTAAGTAAAATCCCCACCCTAACAAAAGCACGGTAATTTCATTCAATATGGAAAAAACAAACTGCATCGCTATTCTTTTTTCAAGTATATGTTCTATTTCTTCTTCTTTTTCCGAAATCTTTTTTAAATCTATTAAAGTTAAATTGTTAAAAGC
>JALWHA010000210.1 GCA_027038695.1 Acidobacteriota bacterium | reverse complement strand
AGGGGAATTGAACCCCCAACCCCCAGAGCCACAGTCTGGTGCTCTATCCGATTGAGCTACGCTCACCATAAAAAGAATGGCGCACCAGGGAGGATTCGAACCCCCGACCAACGGCTTAGAAGGCCGCTGCTCTATCCTGCTGAGCTACTGGTGCATATATATACAGTCTGGTCGGGGAGAGAGGATTTGAACCTCCGACCCCTTGTTCCCAAGACAAGTGCGCTGCCAGACTGCGCCACTCCCCGACGCGAAGCATATAATAACAAAGCGAGGAAAAAAAGTCAATAATTTATTGTTTCTTAATACCAATGAAAAAGAAAAGAAAAACTACTCTATTTTCCCACTTTGCTGTAATTTGTTGTACATTGTGTCAAACATTTTGTTTTGCCTTAAATCGTATAAAGTTATCCCGTTTTTGTTGGCCATTTTTATCACTTTTTTAACATCAGTATACGCCTTCATTCTCGCCAATGCGACACATAAAAAAGAGTACGCCTCTTTTCTTTTGGGGTTTAAGATTATGGATTTATAAAAACTGGTTGCCGCAAACCTGTTGGCACCGTTACCTAAAGCGCGCATACCTGTATTAAACAACAAGTTAGCCCTGGCAATTTTTATCGGGTAAGGCATAGTTTCCGCTTTTTTCTTAAAACTTTTTAAAGTCTCTTTCTGCGCTTCCGAAAAATTTAAATGCCCCTCTTTCTTTTTTACACTCTTTGAATAGGAGAACACTTCTTTTTCTTTTTGGGTATCGGGAACAGAGCGGTTTCTTTTAACAGGTTGTCTTTCCGTCTGCTCCTGTCTGGTTTGTCTCGTAACATTTTGTACTGTTTTGGCATTCAAGGGTTTTTCTCCAGACTGCTGAATAGTTCCTTCCTCTTTCGGCTTTTGCTCAATATTACCTTCTTCTCGTTGTTGAGTCATTTCTTCAGGTTTTTTTTCAACTTCCTCAGCAGAGTTATTACTTTTAACACCGGTGTTATCCGAAGGTTGCAACTCCTTACTGTCAGTTGAAACTTCAGTCTCACCCCCACTCCCGCCATTACGGGAATCAACAGCCTTATCTACTTGTGTGGCATTATTTTTATTTAACTTTGCAATTTTTTTATGCCGTTTTTTGTATACCGTAAAAGAAACAGCACTTAACAAAAAAATTATTACTATAAAAAAAACTATCAAACCTACCGGTTTTTTATTTTTCACACTGTCTTTTCTATTAATTTTTACTCTGGTGCGGGGAGAGGTCGGATATTGAGGAACAGGAGGCGGTGCCATCATGGTTTTAGTCCCTTCTCCTATTTTTACCGTAGGGTCTCCTAATATCCCCTTTAGTGTATCGCTGACTTCACTACACAACCTGAACCTGTTTCCCGATTGGTGAGATACCATTTTCTTTAAAATTGACACTATAGTTTGAGGCACCGATTCCAGATTTATCTGATGCTCATTAAAAGATACAATTTTATACATAACCGAGGTTATAGTATCACCTTGAAAACACTTATCTCCCGAAAGCATTTCGTAAAACACAATGCCTGCCGAAAACTGGTCGCTTTGCGGAGATACTTTACCTTCTTTCAACTGCTCCGGTGCCATATAGGATACCGTCCCTAAAAGTACCCCTGTTTGAGTTAAGTCCGAACCGCTTTTTTTTGCTATGCCAAAATCCATAATTTTTATTGTGTTGTCAGGCAATACCCTAATATTTGAAGGCTTGATATCCCTGTGAATAATACCTTTTGAATGTGCATAAGATAAAGCGTCGCAAAGCTGAATCATTATCTTAATTGAAGATTCAACATCAAGTTTTTTTTGCTTTATAAGAGAATCAAGATCCTCTCCTTCAACAAATTCCATGACTATATAAGGAGTATCCCCTTCTATTCCCATATCGTAGATTGTAACAATGTTCGGGTGTTGTAAAATCCCCGCTGATTTTGCTTCCCTGAAAAACCTTTCCCTCTGCTCTTTATCCTGAAACAGTTGGGGGTTCATTGTTTTTATTGCAACCTGCCTTTCAATAATAGGGTCAAATGCAAGGTAAACAACCCCCATTGCTCCTTTACCGATTTCTTTGATTATTTCGTATTTACCGAATTTCATTTAATAGGCAACCTTTTCTATTCTTTATATTTTAATTGAACATTTCCTAAGGTTACGATATCACCATTCTTTAAAACATATTCGTTTACCTTTATGCCGTTTACAAATATCCCCTTTTCGCTGTTGAAATCGTAAATTTTGTATCCGTCAGGCTCAAAAACAATCTGCGCATGTTTAAACTCTACCGTAGGATTATCTATTACAATATCGTTAGATTCGTCGTTTCCTATATTTGTGGTACCCATCTTTAACCTGAATTCAACACCGTTATTCCACCCTGCTATCACTTCAAGCCTTGCCTGCCTTATCAACATTGTTTTTCCTTCAATATTCTCCGTGTTTAAAGGTTCAAAAACAGTACCGTCATCTTCGCCACCCGCAAAATTTGGCATACCTGTATGTATCCCGGTTTTAGTCTCATAAGTATCTTCCAAATCTTCAGGGGTAACATCGGCAATGTTATCCTCGGCAGTTCTATTTTCAAAGTCTTCATAATATTCTTCAGGTTCTTCAAAATCTGCGGTATCATTTTCTTCCATAATCATACTAGTATGCAAAACCTCGTCCATCTTTCCGCTGTATTCTTTCAATTTATTAAATAAATCAAACCTTTCTCTGTTTTCGTCGTCAAGAGCTTTAATCATTTCGTCAGCCTTTTCCTGTGAAAACTCTCCCAAATCACACCTTACCTGAATTTCTTCTTTTTTTATGTTTACATCTGCCAATTCTTCGTTAATCTCATTAAGCATACTCTCTATCTCGGATTTTTGAACCGCCAATTGTTCAATTAAGGGAAATAACTCCGCATCCAATGTCTCTATTTTTTTATCGTAATCACCTCTTATCTTTTTATAAACCACTTCGCTTATCGAGTTTTTTTTGTCATTAAGTTTATCAATCCTTTCAAGATAAACTC
>JALWHA010000209.1 GCA_027038695.1 Acidobacteriota bacterium | reverse complement strand
ACCACGCCTCAAATTAAAAAGATAAAAAAAAAAGAAAATGGAGCGGGTGATGGGATTCGAACCCACGACTTCAACCTTGGCAAGGTTGCGCTCTAGCCAGCTGAGCTACACCCGCTTAATTTTCAAAGAGCCTCAAAAGGCAGATATATTTATAACAAAATCGCAAAATGAGGTCAAGCATTTTTTTAAAAAATTAGCCTATACTTTTGAATTTTAAATACTGTATGAACAAATATTGAAACCTAATTTATGGTGTTGACAACGGAATTTTTTTAGGAAAAAATGAATTGTATTCAACAATTAATTTGTGGAGGAAACATGGCAAAGTTTGCATGGTGGGATAAGTGGATTGAAAAAAAGAAAAAGTATGCGAAATGCGATTCAATTTTCGCCGATGAGGATGTTTTTAACGCTAAATCCGTGGGAATCGGGTTGCCGCCGATATATCAACAGAGTACTTTCAGTTTTCAAAGCGCGGAGGACGGCAAGTTAAGGTTTTTGGGAAAATCAAAATCAGGGGAGAGGCCTTACGCAAGGATTTATACAAGGCTCGGAAACCCGACTACCGAGTACCTTGAAAAGGTTATTTTTCAACTTGAATGTCAGCACATAATTGATAATGCAATTGAGGCTGATGAGAAGGAGCCTACAATAGGTGTTTTGATTACTTCTTCGGGAATGGGTGCTATCTCAACCGCATTGATGGCTTTGCTTGATTCGGGAGACGAGTTGATTTGCGGAACTGTTTACGGGTGTACCGATTCCCTTTTAAGGCATTGGGGAGAGAAGTATAATATAAAAACTCATTTTATTGATACAAGCGATACCGAACTTGTAAAAAAGACACTTGAGGAATACCCGAAGATTAAAGGGGTTTATGTTGAGACCCCCGAAAACCCGACTTTAAAGGTAAATGATATTAAAGGGTTATCGGAATTAACCGAAAAGTATGAGATACCTTTGATTGTGGATAATACCTTTTGTTCTCCTTATATTCAGCAGCCTTTCAGGTTAGGGGCTGATATTGTTATTCATTCAACCACAAAGTATATTAACGGCCATTCTACCTCGGTAGGCGGCGCACTTTTAGGGCCGTGGGATTTTATGCTTAACGAGGCGTTTTTGTATTACAAGGATTTAGGGGTAACCCCGTCGCCTTTTGATACCTGGCTTAATGCTCAGAATGTTCAGGATTTGAGCGTAAGGGTGAAACAGCAATGTGTAAACGCCTTTGAGATTGCAAAGTTTCTTGAAAAGCATGAATTGGTTTCAAAGGTTATCTATCCCTTTTTGGAGTCTCACCCTCATTATGAAAGGGCAAAGAGGCAGATGAGATACGGAGGCGGGATGATTTCCTTTGAATTGAAAGGTGGTTACGAAGCCGCGGTTAAGTTGATGAATTACTTTGCAAGGCATGACACCCCTATGGAGTTGGCGGTTTCTTTGGGAAGCGTTATCTCTTATATTCAGCATCCTGCATCCATGACTCATTCCGAGGTTCCGAAAGAGGAGAAGGAGAGAATGGGTATTACCGAGGAGTTGATAAGGATCTCGGTAGGATTGGAAGGGGCTCGTATTTTAATTGAGGCTCTTGATGAAGGGATAAAATTAGCACATAAGTAAACATCTTTAACAATGGCAAAAGCCCCCATTTTTCGGGGGCTTTTTTTAATTATTAACACCTTGTTTGCGTTGTGTTATCATTAAATCCTATGAAAGTAAGCAATATCTTTGACGATACATTTGCAAAAACAGTTTGCGAATTGGGAAAAAAATTCGGATTAAGTATTTTGCCTGTAGGCGGGGTTGTAAGGGATTTCCTGCTCTCAAAGGAAAGCAATGATTATGATTTTCTGATTTTGTATAATAAAAAAAGGGAGCAGGAGAGAAAAATACTGCCGTTTATTGAGAATTTTTCAGACAGTTACAAACTTAACATTGTTAAGCCTTCCCGTTTTGAGACTTACAGGCTTGTGAATCGGGATTTGACGGTTGATTTTTCCCCGATTTTGGAGAATAAACTTGAAGAAAACCTTTTGTCAAGGGATTTGACGATAAATTCCATAGCGTTTTCTTTTGATAAAGGAGAGTATATAGACCCTGCAAATGGTGTTGCGGATATTAGAAAAAAGGTATTAAGGGCATTTTCCGGGGAAAGTTTTAAGAGAGATCCTTTAAGGGTTTTAAGGCTGTTCAGGTTTTACGGGCAGTTGAATGGCTTTGAAATAGAAGAAAAAACCAAAGGTTTTGCTTTTGAGAATTCGTATTTGATTAAAAGGGTGGCGAAAGAGAGAATCAGGGCGGAATTGTTTAAAATTTTCGGAAATGATTGTGGTTTTAAGGCGGTAAAAGAGATGTTTTACCCTGTTTTATCTGCGGTTTTTCCTTCTTTAGAGAGTATAAAAAACATACCTCAAAACGGATACCACCATCTTGATGTTTTAAACCACACATTAAAGGTTGTTGAAGGGTGTTTTAATTACCGAGGAATTACCGCAGGGTTTTCTTTCTTTAACTTTAATTTAAGTTATACAGATAAAATTGTTTTAAGGTTTGCGGCACTTTTTCACGATACAGGTAAAGCAAAGACGTTTGCCTATGACGAAAACGGTTACACTACTTTCAGAAACCATCAGTTTGAAAGCGGGTCTATTGTTTTAAAAGATCTGGCTTTTTTCCCGAAAGACATTGTTGAAAGAGTTTACCTGCTTGTGAGAAGGCATATGTTATTTTTAAATTTTATGGTAAACGGGTACTCTAAAAAGTCTTTCAGAAAATTGATAAATATGATGAGAGAGGATGCTGTTTTGCTTGTCATTCTGTTTCTTGCGGATAAAAATGCCGCACGGGGGCCTTTATCGGAAGGGAATTTTGAAAGGGCTTTGAATGTTGCCGGGGATTTTTTAAGGTTTTATAGAGAGGAAAAGGAAAATATTTTAAACCTTCCTAAACTTGTTTCAGGGTTTGACGTGATTAAAATCCTTGAGATTTCCCCTTCAAAAGAAGTGGGAAGGGTATTGAAT
>JALWHA010000208.1 GCA_027038695.1 Acidobacteriota bacterium | reverse complement strand
CTTTGTGAATGTTGAGAAAGAGTGGAACGAGAAAGAGGTTATAAGCGGAAAAGGGTTTATATCCCGTATAGACAGGCTTGTCTTTAATAACAACGAGTTTGTAATTATTGATTATAAAACAGGGGCAAGGGATTTAGAAAAGCATAAGGAACAGGTCAGGAATTATATGAAAATCTTTAAGTACAAAGGGTTTAATGTGAAAGGCATTGTTTATTACACCGAAGGCGGGGAGATTGTAGATGTCAAACTTTAAGGTTATTGCGGTTGATGTTTCAATAGGCTTTACCGAATTTTTGTCAAAAGAGGTTGAGAATTTTGCAAAAAACGGGAAAAAGGTAAGGGTGATTTTCCCCAATGTAAGGCCTTTAAGGTTTATTGAGAAAAACCTTTCCCTTAAATCCCTTTTAAACACAGAACTTTTTTCAATGGGTGATTTTGTTAAGGACACGGTAATTAACTATTCGGAAAAACCGCCGAAAATTCAGGACGAAATAGACAGGCTTTTTTTTATCCTTAATATTTTAAAACAAAACAGGAATTTGTACACGAGGTTAGGTGGAGAAGATTTCCTTGTCTTTCCGTGGGTTAAAAGGCTTTCTTCCCTTTTCAGTGAGATTGACACTCAATTGATTGAAAATGTAAAGGATTACGAGTACTTTGAGACCGTTGTGGAGCAGGCTAAAAACCTTCTTGAAAACCTGAACTCCCTTTATCTAACTTACAGAAAAGAGGTTGAGGAGAAAAATGTTTCATTCGGCGGAGATGTTTACAAAAGGTGTGTGCAAATACTTGAATCGGGAAGGATGGATAAAGAGTTTGAGAGAGATGTCTTTGTTTTTGCAGGCTTTTCATACCTTACAAACAGCGAAAAGAGGATAATAAACTTTTTTAAGGAAAACTTTGAAACCTATATTTACTTTCAAACAGATACTGAAAACAGGCTTCACAGAATAAAAGACAGGGCTTTTAATGTTTACGGTGTGTATGGAAAATGGCTTAAAGGGACAGAGTGGGGGGAAAAGCCTGAAGTTAAAAAAGGCTTTGAGTTTAAGCCGAATATAGAGTTTTACGAAAGTTACGATGTTCATTCCGAGGTAAGGCAGGTTGTAAAGGTTTTAAAAAGGGTATTAGGCGACATTAAAAAATCGGAAAGGGATTTGAAAAACCCGAAAAAGATAGGGATTATTCTTCCCGATTCAAAGACACTGTTTCCCCTTTTGTTCTATATGTCAAAACTTAAAGAAAAGGATTTGCCTAAAAACATAACAATGGGTTTTCCGTTGTCAAAGACAGGTTTTGGCGATTTCCTTGAAAGGCTTTTTAAAACACTTGTTGATATTGAGAGAAACGGGGGGGCAAAGGTTTATGTGCCTGTCTTTCTGAAACTGTTGAAAAGCGAGATAATGAGCCTTTTGAACCTGAAAGCAGATAAGTCTTTGTCGGATTTATTGTTCAATTATCTTATTGAAAATAACATTGTTTTTCTTGATTTTGAAAACCTGAAACAGTACTTTGAAGGGCAGGCTGATTTAGAGAAGTTTACAAAAAAGATTTATACTTACATTTTAAAGCCTTTTATTGAAGCGAAAGGTATTGAAGGTTTGTATAGCGCTTTTGAAAACCTGTACTCACTTTTTGATAAGGGTTTGCTTAAAAATTCAAACTACCTTTACGATTCAATAGTGCTTGACTACTTTTTAACATCCGTTGTTTCAAGGCTTGATTCGTTGAAAGGTGAGAAGGGTTTAAGCAATGTCAGGTTTAACCAGAGGCTTTTTTACTCAATAATAAACACCCTTGCAAAGTCAATCTCAATTCCGTTTGAGGGAAACCCCCTTGAAGGGGTGCAGATTATGGGAATGCTTGAGTCAAGGAGTTTGTCTTTTGATTATCTGTTTGTTTTGGATGTAAACGAAGGGGTTTTGCCGAACACCGAAAAGATTGACCCTTTAATGCCTGAGGCGTTAAAGTTTGAATTGGGGCTTTCAGGCTTTAAAGAGAGGGAAAAACTCATTAAATACAACTTTTTCAGGCTGATTGATTCAAGCAAAAATGTCTTTATTTTTTACCAGAGCGGCCAGACAACTCTGGAAAAAAAGACAAGAAGCAGGTTTGTTGAGCAATTGCTTCTTGAAAAAGAGTTTGAAGGAAAAGGTGTTGAAGTTGAAAAATCCCCTATTTTACTCCCCTCTTTGAACCTTGAAAGGGGAAGGGTTGCGGAGGGTTTGCCATGCGAATTTAAGGAAGGTATTGAAAAAACTGATTGGATAAGGGAGAAGATAGAACACTTCTTTTCGGGGGATTATTCCATATCGGCAACCTTTATTGACGATTACCTTAAATGTCCATATATGTTTTACTTAAAAAGAATTGCGGATATAAAAGAAAAGGCGCACCTTGAGGAAAGCCAGAGGGCAGACAAGGTTGGAAGCCTTATTCACCATGTGCTTGAAAAGTGCTTTGTGAAGCATAAAGGGGAATTTATAACAAAAAAAATTGTGGGAAGTGTAAAGAAAAAGGTTTTAGACGAGGTTGAAAACTTTGTTGATAAGGGGAAGTTTAAAGAGTTTGAAATAAAGGGTCTGGAAGATGTAGTTAAATACATAAAAAACCTTGAGCCTATAAAAAAGGAGATATTTAAAAAGGTTGCAAAATTCAGGCTAAACTCACTGTTTGATTTTTTCATGCTGGATGCGGAAAAAGAAAAGCCTATGCTTATTGATGTTGAAAAATCTGTCGTTGTCAGGGATTTTAAATACGGCGGCAAAAACATTAAACTTTACGGAAAGATTGACAGGGTTGAGAAAATTCAAGGGGATAAAATAAGGATAATTGACTATAAAACAGGAAGTTATGCAAAGGTTCCCTCTAAAAACAAACTTTCCGGTTTAATGGCCGACAATCCCGATGAAAAGGTTAAATGCGTTGAGTTTTTAAAGAAATCTATAAACTCAATTCAATTGCCTTTTTACATATACCTGTATTCAAAGTCTGAAAACTTTGAACCTTTGAAAATTGAAAGTTGCCTGTATCTATT
>JALWHA010000207.1 GCA_027038695.1 Acidobacteriota bacterium | reverse complement strand
ACAGGGAATAGGTTGCACACTGTAAAGCCCTTCCAGCGGCAAAGGCGTTTCTCTCAATGCAGGGGATTTGAACATAACCGCCGACAGGGTCGCATGTTAAACCTAAATGGTGTTCCATTCCCATTTCAGATGCATACTCAATCTGTGCCACAGTGCCCCCAAGCAGTTGGGTTGCGGCAGCAGAAGCCATGGCACATGCCGTGCCTACCTCTCCCTGACACCCTACTTCAGCGCCTGATATTGAGGCGTTTTCCTTAACAAGGTTTCCTATTAAGCCTGCCGTTGCAAGTGCTTTTAAAATCCTCTCTTTGTCAATCTTGTGGTATTTTTTCAGAAAGTATAAAACACCGGGCAAAACCCCTGACGAGCCACAGGTTGGAGCGGTAACAACAATGCCGGCAGCCGCATTTTCTTCAGCAACGGCTAAAGCATAGGAAGCGACAAGCCCGAAAGACTTTAAGAAAAGCCCTGAATTTTTTGACTTCATAAAGTAAGAGGCAGCCTTTCTCTGTAAGTGCAATTCCCCCGGCAGGGTGCCCTCATGCTTTAAACCCCTTTTTATTGCGTCAACCATTGTGTCCCACACCTTTTCAAGGTAATCCCATATCTCTTTACCCTCATACTGCTCAACATACTCCCACAGGGTTGCCCCTTTAGTTTCACACCAGTCAAGGATACCGTCCATTTTTGCCAGAGGGTAAATTGATTGAGGGGGGTTGTCAAAATCATTTTCGTCTTTTATAGCCCCGCCGCCGACAGAATAAACAACCCATTGCTTCAAGGTTTTATAGTTTTTGTCATACCCCACAAATTTCATTCCATTAGGGTGAAGGGGCAAATACTCTTCAGGCTTCCATTCAATCTCAACCTTCTTGTTAATTGAAGTGAAAAAATCAATTAAGGCTATATCCGTAAAGTGTCCTTTCCCCGTCAATGCAAGGCTACCGTATAGGGTTATTTTGAAAAACTCGCATTCTTTACACATTGACACAAACCTTTCGGCAGCAAAAAGCGGCCCCATTGTATGGGACGACGAAGGCCCGTGCCCAATTCTGTATAACTCCCTGATAGACTCCATAATTCCCCCTTCAAAGGAAGGATACCATAAAAATTACTGGTTTTTTGACTGTTGCCGATTTAAAACCTATTTTTTCAAATCCCTTTTCACATAATCAAGCACAAATGAGAGAAACGGGTCTTTGTCATTTTTGTATGGCTTTAACTTCTCCTCATTCAAAGGCACATCAGGGATTACCCCTCTATCTGCATTGTCAGGTGTATACTTAGGCCTGTAAAACTTCTTCCACGAAACCCCAAACTCTATGCTTGAAAAAGGCAGTTTCTGAAAACACACATCCCCAAAACTTGTGGGCAAACCGCCAGTCTCATAGCCTATCAAGGTTGCAAGTTTAAAATCCTGCATTATTGCAGCAAAATCAGTTGCCGAGGAAAAAACTCCTTCATTTATTAAAAGGTAAACCTTGCCTTTAAAAACATTTGGAAAATTAAATGACCTATATAAACTTGTATCATTAAATTCAACAATAGTGCCGTTTAAATCAATTTCATGGCTTAAAACAGGAAAATACAACTTTAAAACCTCAGGTGAATATTTCATATCCACTTTGGAAAAAGCGGTATATGGTCTTTTGGTTAAATGGCAAATTATGTATTCCCCAAGTTGTGAATTTCCACCAGGGTTATCCCTAATGTCAATTATTATTGCTTTGCACTTTTTCTCTTTCACCTCATCAAAAAAATTGTCTATTTTTGACATAAAATCATTATTAAAATCAAATTCGGGAAGGTAAAAATACCCGATTTTGCCGTTTTGAAAGAATCCTGTAATAATCTTTTTCTCAAATTTAACCCTGTTTACAGGTATCTTCATAAAGGTGTTTGCATCAATGCATTTAACCTTAAACTCACCCTTTGTTGTTTTAACATTTAACATTTCATTTTTTTTAAAAACTTCAGAAAGCGAATAGTAAAATCCCTGTTTTTTTATAAATCTGGCGGCTTTAAAAAATCTGCTTTTAGCACTGCACAAATCAAAGATAGGCTCATAGACATCCCAGACATTTTTTCCGTTTATAGATAAAACTTCAGCCCCTATGTATTTTTTAGAAACCTTATCAGACAGCACTGATGTTATAAAAAACTTTCCATTATGAGCATCAAGCAAAAACGGTGGAAAACCGCAATCGGCAGAATTATTATTTGTCGGCCTGTAATAATCCCACACAGATGTATGCCCGTCGCCAAAAGAAGCAGCACTTTCTGATACAACCTTTAACAAATCCTTTATCTTAATATAACCATTTTTTGTTTTATCTGTAATTTCCTTATATGAGTTTATCTTTAAATCTAAATAATTATGTAATCTCAATTTACTTAACAAGGCAGGGTGAATGTCTTTAACGGCTTTAAAGAAAAACTCAAGGTCTTTTATTGCAAAGTAAACAGGGATTTCACAATTCACAAAACTGTAATCTCTATCATAAACACCTGTATCAATTACCTGACCACAATTAAAAACATAATAAGAGCATTGCTGGATACGGGGGGTATTAAAAAAATACCTGTCAAAATTGCTTAATGAAGAAGAAACATAAATTATTCCATTTTGGGTTCTAAACACCCCTGTCAGGTTATCACCCTGAGCATTACAAATTGAAAAAACAATTCTTTTCTGAGTGAACTCTGAGTTTTCTGGCAATTCAAGATTTTTTTTCAAATAATCCATGTCTTTAAACCCGTAAATCAAGAAACAGTAAACAAATTTGTTGAGTTTTTCAGGTTTTTGTTTATTTAAATTGTAAAATTGGTTTGCTCCCATAATCTTGAGAATAGACTTAAAGTGCTCTATCTTTGTATTGTCAATTTTTTCTGGGAAGGCAAGCAAAATAACAGAAGAATTGAAATCTTCAGAATCACCTATTGAAATAACCTTACCCGCAAAAAGAAATGTTGAAAAAAACAAAATTGTAAAAAAAATTGCCATAAATTTTTTCATTTTATCTCCCATCTAAAAAGACAC
>JALWHA010000206.1 GCA_027038695.1 Acidobacteriota bacterium | reverse complement strand
GTATGCAAGTATTGCATAAGCTGTTGAATGGGATTTATTAAAACCGTATTCCGCAAAACCTACCATAATCTCAAACAACTTTTCAAGTTTTTCCTTTGGATAGCCTCTCTCAATTCCGCCGTTTAGAAACTTCTCCTGCTGCTCCATCATAACATCCATTTGCTTTTTGCCCATTGCCCTTCTCAAAATATCCGCTTCACCGAGGGAATAGCCTGCAAGTTTCTGGGCAATTAGCATTATCTGTTCCTGATAGATAATTGTTCCGTAAGTTTCTTCAAGTGTGTCTTTCAAATCGTCAATAAAATAATCTTTCTTTTCAAGACCGTGTTTTCTTTTAATATAAGAATCAAGAAGTCCGGATTGCATGGGGCCCGGCCTGTACATTGCGTTTGCCGCAATCAAATCTTCAATAACTGTAGGCTTCATTTTCCTTAAAAGCCCTCTCATTCCATGGCTTTCAAATTGGAAAATTGCTTGAGTTTCTCCCTTTCTGAATATTTCAAAAACCTCGTCGTCGTTTAACTTTTCCATCTCTTTTTCAAGTTCTTCCTTTGTTACCCCGTGCCTTTCAAATACAAGTTTTTCGCAGTAATCAATAATGGAAAGGGTTTTAAGCCCTAAAAAGTCCATCTTTAATAAACCTATTTTTTCAACATACTTTTTATCGTACTGTACTATAGGGACAGGAGCTTTGGACTTTGTTTCAATATAGACGGGAGCCAATTCCTGAATAGGCCTGGGAGCAATTATCACCCCTGCGGCGTGAATGCCTGCATGCCTTGCGGTATCTTCAATCTTTAGAGCGGTTTCAACAAGTTTTTTCTTTTCTGCAGAAGAGTCCATATAGTCTCTAAATTCTTTACTTTCTTCAATAGCCATGCTTATTGTCACTTTAGAACCTGAAGGAAAGAGTTTTGTGGTAACCATGTTTGCTTCGCTCGCGGCAACACCCATAACCCTTGCAACATCTTTAAAAGCACTTTTCCCCTTCATTCTTGAAATTGTTGCAATCTGAGAAACTCTACTTTCCCCGTACTTTTCCTTAACATAGTTTATTACATCTTCCCTTTTCAACTTACAAAAATCAATGTCAATATCCGGCATCGACTTTCTTTCAGGGTTTAAAAACCTTTCAAAAAGCAGTTTATACCTCAAAGGGTCAACATCGGTAATGCCGAGGGTAAAGGCAATAAGGGAACCTGCAGCACTTCCCCTGCCCGGCCCTACCGGAATATTGTTCTGTTTAGCATAGTTTATAAAGTCCCACACAATTAGAAAATACCCCGCAAAACCTTTGGTGGTAATAACCTCAAACTCTTTTTCAAACCTTTTCTCATACTCTTCAAAAGGGATGTCTTTTGACAGTTTCCCGGACTCCCTTAACTTAACAAGGCCGTCATATGCAAGTTTTTTAAGGTAAGTATCAAGGTTGTAACCTTCAGGCACCTCAAAATCAGGAAACATCATCTTTGAGGGAAGTTCCACGTCACACATGCCGGCAATCTTTAAGGTATTGTCAAGAGCCTCGGGAATAAACCCGAACAGCTCTTCCATATCTTCCCTTGACTTAAAGTAAAACTTTTCAGGGGCATACTTCATTCTATCGCCATCTGTTAACAACTTATTTGTTTGAATACAGAGAAGAACATCGTGGACAAACGAGTCTTCTTTACTTAAATAGTGGACATCGTTTGTGGCAACTATAGGGATATTGAGTTCTCTCGCCAGCTTTATCATCTGAGGCATTACAAACTTCTCATCTTCAAGCCCGTGATCCTGAATTTCAAGGAAAAAATTTCCCCTGCCGAAAATCTCCTCAAACCTCTTTGCCGCCTTTTTGGCATGCTCAATATCCTTGTTAAGAATAGCCTCAGAAACCTCACCTTTTAAGCATGCCGAAAGTCCAATTAAACCCTCGTTATACTCTCTTAGTAACTCAATATCTATTCTCGGTTTGTAGTAAAACCCTTCTGTGTATGCTCTTGAGACTAATGTGCACAGGTTTTGATAACCCTTGTTGTTCTTTGCAAGGAGAACAAGGTGGTTCATTCCCCCTTTTCTTCTTTCCTTATTCAGCCTGCTACCTCTCGCAACATAAACCTCGCAACCTAAAATCGGTTTTATTCCTTCGCTTTTTGCAGCAAGGTAAAACTCGGCAATTCCGAACATTGCCCCGTGGTCTGTTACCGCAATTGCAGGCATTCCTAACTCTTTCGCCCTCTTTATCATCGGTTTTATCTTTGTCAAACCGTCAAGCAAACTGTACTCTGTATGTGTGTGAAGATGCACAAAACTCATATTATCTCCGTCAATTTTTCTATCCGTACTATTTTATCAAAATAAAACCTAATGTATTCAGAATTAGAACAATACTTTACTTACCAAACACCACCTTGAAATTGTCAAAAAACACATAAGAGTCCGCCTTTGACCACAGCCCTATTCTTCCTGAAATTGGCTTTTTGTTTGTGTACTTTATGTAAAGTTTATCGTTCATATAGCCGTAAACCTTTTTGCCGTCAATAACAACCTTTAATGTGTGCCATACCTTTGAAGGAGTTTTTACATTCCTTATCCACTGAACAACAGAGCGCCTGCCGTTTTTCAGCCTGAATAAAACAATGTTGTTTTCAAGTGGGTTAGCCCTTATTACAAGGTAATCTCCGTTTTTCTTTATATCAAAGGCAATGCCAGCCCCCCTGTCAATCCTTCCGCTTATTGCCTTAAATTGAACCGAAATCTCTCCTTTCCTGAAATCCTCAATCCCTTTGAACACTGTTAATGGAAAGTACTTATAAGCCTGAACATTGTCAAGAAACTCCGCATACCTTTCGCCGTACAAAGCCTTTGCCTTTTCCGCAACCCCGGGAGACAAAGTCCCCCTTGCCCACTTTCTTCCGTCAACAGCGTAAACAGTGTTTTTCCCGTCTTTGTCAACATGCCAGTAGCCGACTATTGAAGCAAAGCCATCGGCACCTTTTTCAAAATCAACAGTTACGCTTTTGGCAAACACAAACAAAGCAACAACGCCTAACAGCAAGATAAC
>JALWHA010000205.1 GCA_027038695.1 Acidobacteriota bacterium | reverse complement strand
CCCATACCGATTATAACTGTTGTTGCAAGGGAGAAATAGCCCTCCATTGTTAAAACAGGGACAAGCCCCTTTGCCTCACTTAAAAAGAATGAAATCATATACCTTAATCCAACAAAGTATCCGAAAGTCCCGCCTGAAAGGAATAGAAGTGTTGCGAAAAATATAAAAGGGATGGCGTATCTTTTTTCATCTTTGTACAAAGCAGGCGATATAAACAACCATACCTGATGAAGGATAAAGGGAGAGGCTATGAATATTCCTGCATAGAAGGAAAGCCTCAGGTATGTGAAGAATGGCTCGCTTAAGTGATGGAAGGCAAATATGCTTTTGTATTGTTTTGGGGCAAGTTCAAGCAATGGAAGGGCAACGAGGTGGAAAATCTGTTTATGAAAGGCATAGGCCACGCAAAAACCCAGTATCAAAAAGCCAATGCTCCATAAAAGCCTTTTTCTCAATTCTGCAAGGTGCTCAAAGAACCCCTGTTTTCTATCATCTATTGTTTTTTCTTCACTTTTTTGGGTATTTTTACTCATTGTTGCCTGAGCTTTCCTCTTTCTCCTTCTCTTTAATGTCTGTTTCTTTTAACACAGGGTTTTGTTCTGATAACTTTTTCTGTTGTATTCCTTTTATAACACCTTTTCCCTTTTTTTCACCCTCTCTTTCAGGTAAAACAGGCTGTAAAACCTCTTTGTGAACATTGGTTATCTCTTTAAATTCTTCCAGTTTCAACTCTTTTTCAAAGGTTTCCCTTAAAGAATCGCTGTAATCCATTATTTGTCTGTAAAACCTGCCTAAAGTTTTAGCAACCTCGGGCAACTTTTCAGGCCCGAATACAATTAAAGCAATTACCAGCAAGAGTATTAATTCACCAAAACCTATTCCGAACATACCAGATTATTCTTCTTTTTCGCTTTGCTTATTATTTTCTATTGCAGCCTTTTTAAAAACTTGATAGCCAGTGCAATTACCACTAATAGTGCTAATTCCCAAAAACCTATTCCAAACATAAAAATTTACTCTTTTTTTTCAGCCTCTTCTTTACTGTTTTCTCCCTCTTCCATTGCGGCTTTCCTAAAGTTTTTAACAGCCTTTCCCAAGCCTTCAGCAAGTTCTGGCAGCTTCTTTCCCCCGAACAGAAGCAGAAGTATTAAAAGCAGTAATAACGCTTCACCCATGCCAATATTCATTGTTCACCCCTTTAAAAATAACTTCAATTTCATTTTAACATAAAGGAAGTATTGAGAAATGAAAATAAAATTTGACATTAACCTTTGTAAACATAGATTATTAAGGATGAAAATTGTAAGGAGGAGAGATGGAGAAGAGGTATAAAGGGATAATAATCTCAAAAGAGGGGCTTGGAACCTTTGGCTATATACCAGAACTAAAAGAGAAATACCTTGCATTTGCAAGGGGAAGTTTGCTGAAAAAGAAGATGAAAAAGATTTTTGTGGGGGATTACTTTGAAGGGGTTTTAACTGATGATAACAAGATTATAATTGAGGAAATACTGCCAAGAAAAAACCAACTTTTCAGACCTAAAATTGCAAATGTTGACAAGGTATTGCTTATAAATACCCTTAAAAACCCGCCTTTAAACACGGGAATGCTTGACAAACTCCTTGTTGCATACGATTACTATCAGGTTGAGCCTGTAATTGTTTTCAATAAAATAGACCTTCTTGAAAGCGAAGAGGATAAAAGGGAACTTGAGAAATGGGAGAATATCTATACAGATGCGGGATACACAGTTATCAAGGTTTCTGCAAAGGATAAGGAAAATCTGGAGAGCCTCATTCACTTTCTTCACGACAATATCTGTGTTTTTGCAGGGGCTTCTGGAGTGGGCAAATCCTCTTTAATTACAGCCATAACTGGAGTTGAAATCAAGACAAGGGAAGTTAGCAAAAAAACCAAAAGGGGAAGGCACACAACTGTGGGAGCAAGCCTCATTCCCTTTGGGGAGAACTCATTTATAGGGGATACAGCAGGTTTCTCAAAGGTTGATTTGTCTTACATAATGGATGAAAGGGAGTTGTCTGGTTTTTTCAGGGAGTTTACAGAATACACTTGCAAGTTTAACGATTGTATGCACATAACAGAACCTCAATGCGGGGTAAAAGAGGCACTTGAAAGGGGAGAGATTTCTAAAGAAAGGTATAACTCTTATTTAAAGATACTTGAGGAAGACTTTGGAGTAAACATAAAAAGGGATTGATTTGAAAAGGGTTGCAATTGTTATCCCGCCAATTACCGATTTCTATTACACCCCTCACAGAGGGGCTTTTTTAGGTGCAAGGTATGTAAAAAACTTCCTTAAAAAAAGGGGGTTTGTCTGCAAACTCTTCGTTTTTCCAAACAAAAAGCAGAAAAACACAAAATTGCCTGAAGAATTATACTATTTAAAGCCTTATCTTGAGAAAAATGATGGTTTGTTTTTCAAAGGGTACAAAAGGTTTGGATACTCTCATCAAAAGTGCAAAAGTGAGATTGAAGGCTTTTCCCCTGACAGAATAATACTTTCCCTTTTTGCCTTTGCTTATGCGAAAGAATTTTTAAGCTTTGCAGGTTTTTTAAAAAAAGAATTCCCTGAAGTTCCCCTTTTTGCAGGGGGAAGCGGAATAACCTGTTTCCCTGAATACTTTGAAAAGACAGGGCTTTTTAATGCTATATTTTGCGGGGAGATTGAGGCAATTGGGGAAGATGTGTTAAAGGCCTTAAAGGGGGAGAGTGGGGGAATTATCATGCCTTCAAGGTTTACAGAGGAAAACGAACTGGATTTCATAATTGCTCACACCCTTTCCACAAAGAGAAAAAACTATTATTCCTCTGTGCTTTCAAGGGGCTGCCCTAAAAACTGCGCTTTTTGTTCAAACTTTATAGTTCTGGGAAGAAGTTTTAGAACTGTGCCAATTAAAAAAATAGAAGCAACAATAAAACATTTGAAACTTAAGAGTGCAAACTTAAACCTTGAAGATGACAATATCTTACTGGCAAAGGATTACCTGCTTGAGGTTTTAAAAATGATTAAAAAATCTGCTCCTGAAACAACATTTTCC
>JALWHA010000204.1 GCA_027038695.1 Acidobacteriota bacterium | reverse complement strand
AAAAGAAGGAGAACAACAAGGAAAACCTTTGTCATGACATTAAATCAATAAGTATTTTCAAAAGGGCTTTCCTGGTTTTGGACTTTTTATCGAGGTTCATTAGAAATTTTTCAACACGAACAACTTGACCGTTTTCATCTTTAAAACTCACATTCACATCTACACTTTTAATTCTTTTAAATTCCTGAGAGTTAAACTCATACTTTAACTGTTTTATAAAAGTTTGTTTTGTGGGAACAAGCCCAGCAAGAAGATTGTCAACATCTAAATCATCTATCGCTTTTTTCTTTTTAGGTTTCTTTTCGGTTTTCGGAGCAGGGGAAGTGTCAAAATTAACGGTAATCAATTCTTCAGGCTTAGGCTGAGGTTTGGTTGTGAGTTCGGGTATTGCTTCAGATTCCCTGACCTCTACTTTAGGTTGTTGCTCCACCACGGTGTTTTCTTCCATCATTTCAACTTTCACTTCTTCTTTTTCAACCTCTGCTACAACACTATCCCTTACGTCACTGGGGGATACTTCCATTGAAGGAGGCTTTTCTTCAACCTGTTGTTCCACCTGAGTGTTCTCTACTTCTATTTCTTCTTCCGAAAGGTATAAGTCCTCATCATTTTTACTAATTTCCTCTTCTCTTTTCTTTGTAACTTCAACAGGTGATCTGGAAGGAGCCGGAGACGCAGGGGATGTTTTCTGCTCATTTGCTTTCCCGACCTCATCTAAATTCAGTTTCTTTCTAACTGAAAGCAAAGTATATTTGGATATCAATTTCAAAGTCTCAAACACGCCTTTTCCGGTTATAGCAATAGATTCAATAAAAGGGTAACCCTTTTTATTTAAAGCCTCATTTAATTCCTCAACGGAACAGATATTCTTTAAATCCCTTTTATTGTATTGAAGAACAATGGGAACCTCATCTATATTTATGCCCAAATCTACAAGGTTTTCTTCAAGATTCTTTAAACTTTCAATATTTGCCTCAAGCATAGGCCTCTGAGAATCAGCAACAAACACAATACCATCGACGCCTTTTAAAACAAGTTTTCTTGTGGAATTGTAAAAAACCTGCCCGGGAACGGTGTACAATTGAAACCTTGTTTTAAACCCCCCGATAACCCCCACCTCAATTGGAAGAAGATCAAAGAACAAAGTCCTGTCTGTTTCAGTTTCAAGACTTACCATTTCACCCCTTGACTTGGGAGAGGTTTTTGAATAAATATATTCAAGGTTAGTGGTTTTTCCGCATAAACCGGGACCGTAGTAAACTATTTTAACTACCATCTGCATTGTGGAATAATTAAAAAATACCAATTATGCCCTCCCAAAAGACGTCTATAAAATTTTAGCACGGCAAAAAAAATCGGTCAATTCTATTTATACGAATATATGGAAAAAATTCTTAAAAACCCTCAATACAAATTTTACCGTTTACCGTTTCACCATCTATGTCACAGTTCCCTTCACCCTGCCATTCAAGATTTTTCTTTACAATTTTTTTCCCTTTAATTTTTAAAACAGTTTTTGATGTCAAAGATTCTGTAGAAATGTTGCCGATTACCTTTAAAGGAAGTTTTATCTCAGCATTGCCATTAACCGATTCAAAAGAAATAGATGACAATTTATTGGAATTTGTCTCAATATTAAAATTTCCATTTACAACTTCGCAACCTGCTTTAATTTTAACATCTTTAATATATACATTACCGTTAACGCTTTCACATTTTACTTTATCAGCATTAATTATCCTGGCATTCCCGTTCACATTTGAAACTTCAGCGTCTTTAACATCACTTATTGCCAGGTCAAAATTAACTCCAGAAAATTGCACATTTAACATGGAAGGAATAATTATATTAAGGTCAACCTGTATCTCAACACGCTTGCTCCAGGAACAGAAAAAACCGAAAAAAGAATTATTGTTTCCTAACTTATCTTTTAATTCATCGTAATTTAAAGAAATCTCCAACTCATCCCCGTGTTTCTTAATTTCAATATTAGCATTTTTTAAAACATCCTCACAAATGGATTGGTCTTTCCCCCTCACAGTCAAAAATCCCTTTATAACAATTGATTTTACATTATCCCCTTTAATCTCGGCCTTGCCGTTAACAAACTCAAATGAAACAGAATTAACTGAAGAAAGGTCGGAATATTTTACATTCACCTCTTTTTTCAAAGTTTCTGAGAAAACCAAAACTCCAAAAAGCAAAAACAAAACAGGCAAAAACTTCTTCATAACCACCCCCAAAATCATTTTTCATTGCAGATTTACGGGAAAAATAATAAAATGTTGCAACAACAGGTCAAACTATTCAAAAATAATTAGCGTCAAAAGGGGTGTTATGGATTATAACTTTGATGAAATTGTTAGGGAATACAGCGGTATGTTATACAACCACATCCGAAGGATGATTGGAAACGACGAGGATTCAAGAGACATACTCCAGGAGGTTTTTATTAATGTTTACAAAAAGATAGACAGTTTCAGGGAAGAAAGTTCTTTAAAAACCTGGCTTTTCAGGATAGCGTCAAACAAAACCATAGATTTTTTAAGAAAAGAAAAGAGATTTAAAGCGGAAGAATTGCCGGAAACATTAAAAGAAAAATCAAACCCGTTACAACACACCGAACAGGTTTTAAAAAAGGATTTAGTAAATAAAGCACTAATGAAATTAAAAGAAGAAGAGCGTGAAATTGTAATTATGAAAGAGCTGGACGGATTTACATTCAGAGAAATTGCAGAGATAAAAGAAATTCCGGAAAATACCGTAAAAACTAAATTGTATACATCGCTTAAAAAGTTAAGAAAAATTATCTTGGAAATACAGGGAGGTTAAAATGAACTGCCTTAACGAACAACAATTTATGGAACTCCTCTATAAAGAAGGAGACGCTTTAAAGCTGAAAGAATACAAAGACCACATATTTCAATGCAAAAAATGTATGAAAGAATTTATTGAATTAATGGAAGTGAGGGATTATTTGAAAGACATAAAAGAAGACAACATTTCGCCGGTTGTAATCATCACTCAACCGAAAACAAACACTAACTTTTTTAACAAATTCACACTTATTGC
>JALWHA010000203.1 GCA_027038695.1 Acidobacteriota bacterium | reverse complement strand
GTTTAATATTATCCTTTTAGGCTCTGAGGATAGAGATTTGTCGGAAGAATTGGCAGGTTTTGTTTCCCCCCTTTTTGCTGTTAAATCTGTTAAATCACCTCAAATCAGGACTGAAAAGGTTTCTACCATATTTAAAACAATAGAGTTTGCAAAATCCGAAATGAGAAACGGGGTTGAGTTTAAAAACGGGGTTTTTTACTTTGCAGGGAGAAACCAGGTAAATGTGCCTTTAAGTGCTGACACAGACTGCTATTTTCTTTATCCCGAACACGGCAGAAACTTAAAAAAGATACTTAACCTTGATTTTGATTTGCCTGATTACACTTTAATTTTCAGAGACAATGACGAAGAGTTTGTTTTTTTAGGAAAGAACAACTTTTTAAGGGTTAAAAAGCCAGACAACGGGGAAATTGAGATAATCGGAAGAGTTAAAAAACCTGAAAAAACTCTGTCAATTGATTTTGAGAAAACCGCGATTGAAAACAAAAGTGTTATTGAAAAACTTAAAAAAGAAGCGGTTGAGTTTTTATACCCATACAGACAAAAAAAGGCTGTTATCCCTTTAAGCGGCGGAAAGGACAGCCAGGCTGTTTTAGACATTGCGGTTGAGGTGTGGGGTAAAGACAAACTTCTGTGCATTCACGCAGATACGGGCTTTGACTTTCAAGAAAACAGAAAGCATGCCGAGTACCTTTGCAATGAGTACAGTGTTGATTTAAAAATACTTGATTTAGGTTTAAACAAAAAGGGTGAGCCTGATTTTTCAAGGTGGTGCACATTTGAAAAGACTGAAAAGATGTATGAGATTGCGAAAGAGTGGGGTGCTGAAATTTACCTTATGGGAGATAGGGACGGAGAGAGTTTTAAAAGAAGGAGAAAGCCGAGAAAGAGAGAATTGCAGGGGATTTTGCATTTGTTTCCCGTAAAGTTCTGGTCAACGGCTCATATTCAGGTTTTAATAAAACTTTCAGGCAAAGAAATCAACCCCCTGTATTTAAAAGGTTTCTGGCGTACAGGGTGCAAGTCCTGTCCTTTTTTAACAGAATGGGAAAGAAGGTTGATAGATTTTATTTAGTTTTCATGATTTTTTCTATTGTTTCTGTAAATTTTTTCAGGGAAACAGGCTTTGCGATTGCAGTGGTAAAACCGAATTCTTCAGGCTTTGCGATTATTGGGTCATCAGAAAATCCGCTTATTGCAATTATTGGAATTTCTTTGTCATATTCTCTTAATTTCTCGCAGGTTTCTTTTCCGCCCATTCCCCCTTTAATGACAAGGTCAAGTATTATTCCGTTTATTGTGATTTTTCCGTTTAGGACATTATTTTCATAAAATTTTATGACATCTTCACCTCTTTCCGCTTCTATTACATTGTATCCGAGCAAATACAAAAACTCCTTAATTATCTCTCTAACATCGGGGTTATCGTCCATAAGTATAAAGTTGCCTTTGCTTGTTTTGATTTCATTTTCTTTGTTTTTAATTTTTTTGGGTATTTCAATTGTATCTTTTGCAACAGGCAAATAGATGTAAAAGGTTGTCCCTTTCCCTTTTTCGCTCTCAAAGTCTATCCAGCCATCGTGTTTTTTTATAATAGAATAACTTGCAGCAAGCCCTAACCCTGTTCCTTCTTTTTTAGTTGTAAAAAACGGTTCAAAGATCTTTTCCCTTAATGTTTCCGGAATGCCGGGGCCGGTGTCCTGAATGGAGATCTTTACATACTTTCCTTCCGGTAAAGTTCCTACTTCTTTTTCTTTTAGAAAAATAGTTTTTGCTTTAATTATTAGTTTCCCTTTGCCTTTCATTGCTTGAATTGCGTTAATGGCGATATTTTCCAGAACTTCTTCAATTTGGGTTATATCAACATTTACCAACGGGAGAGGCTCTACTTGAAATTCGGTTTGTACCGATGAACCGCTTGTTGTAAGTGAAATAACATCAATTATATTGTCAGAAATATCATGTAGTTTTTTTATAGGTTCCTGTTTTTTAGAAAGGGTAAGCAACCTTGAGGCTAACGTTCTCGCTCTTTGAGATGTTTTTATTGATTTTGAAATATAATTCTTAACCCTCGGGTCTATTGCGACATTAAATGCAAGGTCTAAATAGCCGTAGAGGGAGGTAAGCATATTGTTGAAGTCGTGGGCAATTCCCCCCGCAAGGGTGTTTATTGCCTCAAGTTTCTCTATTCTCGTATTTGTTTCAAGTAATTGAATTCTCTCGGTGATATCCCTTAAAACTATTACCGCACCTTCAATTTTACCGTTTTCGGTTAATGGAGTAATGGATATTGAAAATTTCCAATCTTTTTTTGTTGAGATTGAAAATATATTTTCGTCAGGTGGAAGTTTGTTGATTTGCCTTGTGTTTAAGACATTTTCCAGAATGCTGCTGCATTTTTTCCCGGAGTCATTTTCTAATTCTATGTAATCAGTTAACTTTTTGCCGATTAAATTTTCTTCTTTTTCTCCAATAAGTTTTGCTGCAGAGAGGTTGGCTATCATTATTTTTTCGTTTTTGCCAACAACAATAATAGCGTCTTCTATTGAGGTAATGGTTTGTGCAAATCTCTCTTGTTCTTTTTTTATTTTCTTTTCCATTTTTACTTTTTCGCTTATGTCTCTTACCATAGAAAGGACATAGTATGTGTTTCCTATATAGAAGTCTGTTAAGGACATATCAAGTGCTACTGATGTACCGTCTTTCCTTTTCCCAATCTGGGTATATAGTAGTTTATGCCTTGACAATTTCCCTGTTGAAAATAGGCTTTCCCCTTTTTTTAAATATTCCTCAACACCCGGGGAAGCAAAAAGTGAATGGGGGTTTTTGTTTAATACTTCCTCTTCTTTGTATCCGAATATTTTTTCACTTGCTCTATTCCAGAAAACAATTTCCCCTTTTTCATTTAAAAGGATTATACCTTCCCCTGCATTTTCGGTAATTGCTTCCAAAAGTGTTTTTCTGTCCTGAAGTTCTTTCTCTTTTTCTTTTAATTCAGTTATATCAGTCCATGCACCTATTATTTCTTTTGGGTTTCCATTTTCCCTTTCAATTAGAACAAGTTCGTCCCTCACCC
>JALWHA010000202.1 GCA_027038695.1 Acidobacteriota bacterium | reverse complement strand
ATCCTTCTCTTCAACAGATTTAAAATCACGCCTTATAGTGTCAGCAAACTCAATATCTGAATAGCCCTCTTCTTTCACACCTTCAGCCGACATTTCTCCGACTTCTGCCAGAGCCTCTCCCTTCTCCCCTGTTTTGTAGAAAAAGAGTTTTTCTTCTTCAAATTCCTCTAACAAATCCCCGGCCAACTCTTTCAAAACATAGGCGGATGTTAAATACTTGCCGTCAATATCTTTGTACCCCTGCTTATACATTAGCCCGCCTATTATGTACAATTCTCTTTTAGGCCTCGTGTTTGCAACATACATTAAGTTCAAAGACTCAACAAACTTTCTCAACTTTACATTAAAGTACTCTTCCCCTGCCTTTAAAGATATTTCCCGTAAACTACCGTCGTTTTTCAGAATAACCTTTCTATCTCCCGCCCCGCCAAACCATTCAGACAAACCTAACGCAACATACTCGGCATCCCCTTTCCCCGACATATCCCAATCGTAAAACGGGATTATGACAACCTCGGCTTCAAGCCCTTTAGCCTTGTGAATTGTCATAAGCCTTATTGCGTCAATATTTTCAGGCATTGAAAGTGTTATATCCTCGTTTTTGTAAAAGTAGTCAACAATCTCAGCAATTGAATGGCCCTTTTCAGCCAGATTTAAGACAACTTCAAGAAACCTGTCAAAGTATGCGGAATTTTCCTTTAAATCAAACCCGTAAGGACATTCGGGGAAATTAAATGAAGATATAAGTTTTACAAAAAACTCGTAAGGGGAAAGCAGTTTTGAAGAGTTAAAGCAATCTCTGAAAACTTCCGCAAAAGCGCCTGCATTTTCCATATCAACGGTTTTTTTCAAAATATCCACCGCCATTGACATGGAAAAATTTTCTATATCTTTAAACTCATTGAAAAAATTATCCCTGTCTTTAATAGGGAAAAACCCATTCTCCCCTAAAGCCTTAAAAAGCGAAATATCGGCAGGATTTACAAAAAAACCACCAAGCACAAGAAGGTTTGTTATGTCCTTATTGTTCAAAAGTTTCAAAGAATCCTCGGTAACAAAGGAAATATTTTCCCCTTTCTCCCTGTTGTAATCAAAAATAAACTCCACAACCTTTTCAAGGTCTGTCTTTCTCCTTCCAAGAATCATTACATCTTTTTGAGGAAACCTTTTTAAAACATCGCCAAGTATCTCAAAAAATTTAGGCTTATACTTCTCCTCAACCTCATTGTCCCTTCCGTTTTTAGCAAGGCATTTGAAAAGGTTAACCTCAACATAGCCCTCTTCCTTTAAAACAGTGTTCTGTTTACATCCCTCAAACACCTTTTTTATCTCTTCAAAAGCCTTGTCTTTATCCTCTTTCCCGAAAACCTTATCAAGAACGGGAAGTATAAAACCTTCCTCTGCATTTTTAAAGATTGAATTGTTAAAACCTACAACTTTAACGGCAGACCTGTAATTCTCTTTAATGGTTGTATTCTCATACTCCTTATCTTCAATTACCTGTATCAGGGAACATTCCTCATTTTCCCCCTCAATTCTGTCAAAAACCCTGTAATCCCCCCCTCTCCAGCCGTAAATTGCCTGCTTTTTATCTCCCACCACAAACAAACTTCCCCCTTCGGACAATGCATTGTGAATAAGCGGGCACATTGCGTCAAACTGGCTGTCGGAAGTATCCTGAAACTCGTCAATTAAATAATGGCTTATCTTTTCCCCGAGCCTGCAAAATGCATAAGGAAGGGAGTAATTGTCCAAAACAGACTTAACCCTTTCGGTAATCTTCCCCCCTACCACAAGGTTTAAAGCCTTTTTTATCTCCTCTTCAGTCTGCAAAACTGTTTTGTAAACCTCAATTGCGGAAGAATCGTTGTAAACGGATTTAAAAAGGTGCAATGCTTTGTATAAAAAGTGAAGGCGTGCAAGTGCAGATTCAACTTTGCTTCTTAAATCAATGCTTATCTTATTCTCTCCCTTTTTTGACAAAATCAAATCTATATAATCACCTTCTCTGGCTAACATATTCTTCCAGATTGTTGCGCCGAATGTTTCTTCAACACTTACTTTGTTTAACCACCTTGTTTTATTGCCGTGAAAAATGCCGTCAGTGCCTGTGATACTGCTCTGTAAATCCTCAAAAATTGACTGCATTTTCTCTTTTATAACCGCAATGCCCTCTTTAAATGATTTAACCTCTTTGCCCCCATCCAGTAAGCCGAACCTATTTTCATAATTGGTTTTAAACAAATTCCACAAAACGGCAAAAGTGTCCTCACCCTCATTTACAACAATAAACTCCCCTAACCTATCTTTATCCTGCAAAACCCTGTTTAACAACTCTGAATCCTTAAAATCGTTCAGAGCCTTTCTTATAATCCTTTCCCCGTCAAATCCCCCTTTCTCAACCTGAAGAAGGACATCAAGGAAATTTAACAACCTGTCTTTCAGCCTCTGGTTTAAAAACAACTCGCTTACAGCAATGTCAAAAACCTCTTTTTCCTCAAAGGTGATATCGTAATCGGGGTAAACATTCAAATCAACGGCAAAAGCCTTGAAAATACCGTTCATAAAGGAATCAATGGTTGTTACCTGAAAATCTGAAAAATCCTCAATAACCGAAATCAAAACTTCCAGCGCCTCGCTGCTTTCCAGCTCAAAGCCTTTATTTTTCTCCTTAAACCCCTCTGCCTTTGCAATCTCTTTTAAAAACTTCAAAACCCTCTCTTTCATTTCAGCGGCGGCTTTGTTTGTAAAGGTAATCGCCACAATTGAATCAAGGCTTGAGACACTTCCGTTTTGAGGGGAATCCTCCTTTTGCCCGCATAATTTCTTTGAAGGCTTTACACTTTTTTTGTTTTTCAAAAAAGAAGCAAAACTTTTTAGAAGGTTTACATACCGTTGAGACAGTTTATAAGTCTTGCCCGCCCCTGCCGAGGCTTTGTATATTATCAACCTTTTATTTGTATCTTCTCCCATATCCACCTCAATATAAATAAATTATACAGGGAAAAAACAAACAAAAAAAGGAAATTAAAAAAACCGTTTTTATTTAATTAAAAACTTTTTAATATGTTTAGTA
>JALWHA010000201.1 GCA_027038695.1 Acidobacteriota bacterium | reverse complement strand
GAAGAGATTAAAGGTAAAGAAAAATTCCATTTTGAAAAAAATACCGAGGTGTGTGGCAGTTTAAAAGATTTCATTAAAGAGGGAGACTTAATTGTAGTTAAGGCTTCAAGGGGGATGCATGGTGAACTAATTGTAGATGAGATTCTTAAAAAATGGGGAGTTTTATGAAAAAATTGCTTGTAATAGGCGGTGGGAAAAGCGGGTTGTCAGCGTTGGAATTAGGTTATTTTCAGAATTACACATGCTTTCTTTACGATGATTTTCCCGAAAGAATTGAGAATAGTACCCGTTTGTTTTTGAATGCTTACGGGGTAGAACTTTTAGGTCCTGATAATATTAGAAAAATAGATTTTGATACCGTGGTCGTTTCCCCCGGAGTGCCTCAAACAAATGATGTTGTTAAATATTTTTTAGATCTAAATAAGGATGTGATTTCTGAAATAGAGTTTGGGTTCAGATTTTTAAAGGGAAAGGTTATCGGCATTACCGGTTCAAACGGGAAGACCACTACCACTGCTATGACAGGCCACATACTTCATGGGGAGGAAGATGCTTCCATTTGCGGCAATTACGGCTATCCCTTTTGTAAAGCATTAATTGAACAAAAATTTAACGGGTGGTATGTTGTAGAGTTGTCTTCTTTTCAACTTGAATTAATAAAAGATTTTAAACCGAACATAGGATGTATTCTAAACCTGTCTCCCGATCACCTTGACAGGTACAATAGCCTTGAAGAATACTACTGTGCAAAGTTTAATATTTTTAGAAATATGGATAGAAATACCGTATTTTTTGCAAACGCGGAAAATGAGGATTTAATATCTTACAGGGATAGGTTGCCTGCTTTTACCTCCTGGATAGGGGAAAAGACTTTGCCGGTTAGTGTTGACGAAAAAGGAATTTATTATGAGAGAAATCTGATATTGAGAAGTGATCAGGTAAAGTTTCGCGGGTTACACAACCTGTACAATGCCGCTTTTGCAATTGCAATGGCCTATGAGGCGGGAATAGGGCTAAGCAGGTGTGTTGAAAAAATAAAAACCTTTAAACCTATAGAGCATAGATTAGAGTTTGTGGACATTATCAGAGGGGTTTACTTTTACAACGATTCAAAAGCTACTAATTTCGATTCCGTTAGAAAAGCGCTTGCTTCTTTTAAAAATATAAGGTGGATAGCCGGCGGAATATACAAAGGCGGAGATTTTGAGGATTTTTATCTCTTTAAGGACAATATAAAAAAAGGTTATTTTATAGGGGATTCGGCACCTATATTTTTAGGAAAAATGAGAGAGTTTATAGATTGTGAAATATCAATTAACCTTGAAAACGCCGTAAGGCACGCCTTTAATGACGCAACGCCGGGAGATGTTATATTGCTATCTCCCGCTTGTTCAAGTTTTGACCAATTCAGGAATTATGAAGAAAGGGGAATAATATTTAAGGAATTAACGAAAAGGTTGAAAAATGAGTGTTGAGAAAGTCATTGTAGCGGTTACAACAATTATTTTGACCTTTATGGGGCTTTTGCTTAACGCTTCCGTAATAACCACTAACAGTACTTTTTTCTTTAAAAGTATGGTTATTGTTGGGGTGGGCCTATTTTTACTATTAATGATATTGAGGTTTTTTAAGTACGATTATCTTAAAAGGGACTGGGTTTATCTTGTGGGCGGATTGTTTTTTTTATTTTTATTGATCTTTGTCCTAATTGCCGGTAAAAGGGTTAACGGGGCACAAAGGTGGTTTTTTATAGGACCTTTTTCCCTTCAAATTTCCGAATTTGTCAAGGTGTATGTCGTTGTTATGATCTCATATGTTATTTACAGGTACCATAAAAAAGAAGCAGTTCAACTGCTTGCGTATTTTACTTTGTGTATAATGTGCCTGTTAATTCTATTTGAACCTGATCTTGGGATGAGTATTTTTATTTTTGTTACAGGTTCTTTGTTATTTATTGTTGCGGGAATGTTTAATCGTGTGAAAATTAAGGCTTCATTCGGAATGCTGTTTGCAGGTTTAATTATGGCATTTATACTTTACCTAACATCTTCTGTTTTTCAGTCAAAAATTAACACTATGCTTTCTTATCAGGTAAGCAGGGTTGAAAGGTTCAGGGAAATGGTTTTCCCGTATTATGTAAATTGGGATATCTCAAAATTACAGGTAAAACTTGAACCCATTAAACAGAACCGTGTAAGCGGCTATTCAGAACAATCTCAAAAGGTGAAACAGGCCATTGAAAACGCTACCTGGTTAGGTTCTGGGTTGTCGCAAGGGTATTTTACAAAGTACCTTCCAGCAAAACATAACGATTACATAGCGGTGTTAGCATTGGAGGAGTTGGGCATAGCAGGGGTAAGCATTATGGGGTTTTTGTTTTTGGTATTGTTTTTTGCCATTACTAAGATTGCCTTTAGTACAGAAAGCGTTTTTGTGCATTACATAACATTGGGGATTGGTTTTGTTATATTTATTCAGGCATTGTTGCATTTCGGGGTAAATTTTCAGGTATTGCCCGAGAAAGGGATCTCCCTGCCTTTTGTGAGTTACGGAGGATCTTCATATATTTCC
Source organism: Acidobacteriota bacterium (assembly GCA_027038695.1). Classification (GTDB taxonomy): domain Bacteria; phylum Acidobacteriota; class Holophagae; order Thermotomaculales; family Thermotomaculaceae; genus Thermotomaculum. Next base: position 507 of record JALWHA010000201.1, on the reverse strand, counting down.
AATATAATAATGATAGCTTTGGTTTTAAAGGCAAGGGTTAAGGGGTAATTATGTTCTGGAAGATAAAAAATATCCACTTTATTGGAATAGGCGGCACGGGAATGAGCGGTATTGCCGAGGTGCTTCACAATCTAAAATTTAAAGTACAGGGTTCGGATTTGAACAGATCTATTTATACAGAAAGGCTTGAAAACATAGGAATAAAGGTTTTTTATGGACACAGTGCCGACAACGTCAAAAATGCAGATCTTGTGGTTGTTTCTACCGCAATAAAGGAAGACAATGTTGAATTAAAAGAAGCAGGGGAAAGAGGAATCCCGGTTATTAAAAGGGGCGAAATGCTTGCAGAGTTAATGAGAATGAAGTACGGAATAGCTATTTCCGGGACACACGGAAAGACCACTACCACCGCTATGGCGGCAAGTGTTTTCAACGAGGCGGGGTTTGACCCTACCGTGATAATAGGAGGGATATTTCAGAAGTTAGATTCAAACGCTAAATTAGGCA
>JALWHA010000200.1:7891-9779 GCA_027038695.1 Acidobacteriota bacterium | reverse complement strand
AAAAGAAAAACTCAAAAAAAAGAAAAAAAAACTTGAAAAAAAATATAAAAATAAATTAAAAGAAAAAGTCAAGAAGAAGGGGTTATTGAAAAATTTATTCTAATAGAAAAAAGCGGGGTAAAGGTCCCCGCTTGAATATTAAATATATAAAAGATTATTTAACCCTTTTGTAAACACCAACATAGTTTGACGCAGCGGAACCGCCTATATTGAAAGTCACACCTATCTTAGGGTTATTTAATTGATACCCAATTGCATTGCCTGACAATTGTCTTGTTGCAATAACCCCCATTGAAACACCTGTTGCGCCGACCGGGTGGCCTTTTGCCTTTAACCCTCCTGAAAGGTTTACGGGAAGTTTTCCGTCTTTGTAAACAATGCCATCGTCAAGCGCTTTGTACCCTTCCCCGTCTTTTGTTATCCCTAAGGTTTCGTAAGCAAGAATCTCGGCAATGGTAAAACAATCGTGCACCTCGGCAAAGTCTATATCTTCAACTGTAATCCCAGCCTTTTCATAAGCCTTTTTAACCGCAACCTTACCTGCCTCAAACTCATAGTTTGGCCTCTTTGACATGGGAAGGTAATCTGTAGCACATTCCATAGCGGTTATCTCAACCAATTTATCTTTCAACTTTTCAGCATTTTCCCTGTTTGTTAAAACAAGTGCCGCAGCCCCGTCTGAGATTAAAGAACAATCGTAAAGCCTTAAAGGCTCGACAATAACGGGATTTTTCTCATCAGGCGTATTTAAAATATCCTGATAAGTTATATCTAAAGGCAACTGAGCAAGAGGGTTGTCAAGTGCGTTTTTGTGGTTTTTAGCCGAAACCTTTGCAAGCATAACCCTTAATTCCTTGTCTGAAAACCCGTAATGTGATCTGTATCCCTTAGCATACTCGGCAAATAACCCCGGGAAAGTCATTCCCTTGCTTCCCTCAGTCGGCCAATGAGACCCCGTAGCAAGCACTTTTGCAACTCCCGGTGTGTCAAGTGCAGTCATCTTTTCAACCCCGACAACAAGAGCAAAGTCAACCTTACCGGCTTCAATTGCGTTCATTGCGGCAAGAATTGCGGCAGAACCGCTTGCGCAGGCAGATTCAAGTTTTGTAGTAGGTTTAAATCTCAAATCAGGGTGAATCTCCAGAGCAATTGGGCCTAAATGTCCCTGATTGTTGAAACCTCCCGCATCGTAATTGGCAACAAAGATTGCACCTATTCCTTTAGGCTCAATCCCTGAATCTTCAAGCGCCTCTTTTCCTGCGTCAACAATCAAATCATACAGGGTTTTGTCTTTTAATTTTCCAAACTTTGTGTGTCCGGTACCTATCACATAAATTCCCATAAATTACCCCCTAAACTAAATATCAATTTTTGCAACTAATTAAATGATATGAGATAAAACAAAAGTTTGCAAGAAGAGGAATGGTGTGCCCGGCGGGATTCGAACCCGCACTTTCCGGCTCCGGAGGCCGGCGCTTTATCCGGTTAAACTACGGGCACAAATTAAAATCAAATTTCTTTTACATACTGCCTGTCAATCCAACCGTTTAACCCGTCGGGAAGGGATATGTGAACATAACCGTTTAACTTCTCTTCTATCTTAACCTTTGCCGCTTTGTGAAGTTTGAAAAGAACCGTTGAAGAGGTGTTAGGCTCGCTAAATACCTCAACCTCATTCGCAAAAACAATTCCCTCTCTCTTAAAAGTGTATTTGTACCTTGAATAAAACATGGAAAATGACAACAGAAAGAGAAACAAACTTATTCCAAGCCCGTAGTATAACTTCTTTTTGTCATACCTGTTGCTTATCAACATGCCTAAAATCAAGAAAACCAGAAGAAAAAACACAATCGCAACAACGGTTAAGGTGTTTAGCCCGAAAGAGAGA
>JALWHA010000200.1:0-7881 GCA_027038695.1 Acidobacteriota bacterium | reverse complement strand
ACTTTTATCCTTTACCTTTGTTAGAAGCAAATTAAGGCTTTTATTTAAGTCTTTATCAAAAGGCTTAAGTCTCTTCGCCTTCTCAAAGTAATACCTTGCGTTTGCAATATCGTTTAACCTGTAGTATGCGCAACCTAAATTGTAGTAAAGTTTAAAAGAATTCTCATTGTTTTCCGCAACCTGCGTTTCAATCTGCTTGTAAACAGTCAACGCTTTGTCGTACTCTTTGTTTAAGTAAAGATTGTTTGCTTTTTGAAACAGAGAATTTGCATCCTGAGAAAACCCTGAAAGATATACGGTTATCATTACAAAGAGAACTAAAACACCCCTTTTCATAATCTCTTCTCCACCTTCTGTATTATCTCGTTAGCCTCTTCAATAAGTTCGGTTTTAATTCCCGAAGAATGAGGAGTATAACTTTCAAAGTCACAGTATTCAACAAAATCCGTCAACTGTTTAATCAACTTCTCCTCAATACCCTTTTCTTTAAGCATATGCTCTATTTCGTCAATTCTGAGTTCAATGTTAGGCTTTGAAAACTTATCGGCAAAATAGGATATCACGGCACTTGAAAGTGTCTGATAGTATTCTTTGGTTTTTTTCTTTTTGGCGTACTTTTTTGCAAGTTTAAGTTTGTTTTTAAAGAATGAATACGCTTTTTGTCTCCTATACTCAACATTGTTTTTCCTTTTCTCGTCAACTATCCTTATCGCAAATCCCCAAACGAGGAATAAAATCGGAAATACCGTTGAGGCAATTATTATACTTTTTGATTCAACAAGGTATTTTGAAGTATCAAGTTTGCCTGTTTTTATAAACGCAATGTCCTTGTTTAACACCCTTACTTCATGTCCCTGAGAGGGTGTCACAATATTTACCGTTCCACCGCTTTCAATCTGTCCTTTAACCGAAATGTTTATAGGGGAAGTCTCTTTTGTTTCATACTTTTCAAGTAACGGGTCAAAGTAAACAAGTTTTATCGGCGGAATAGTCAATTCCCCTTCTTTTACAGGCACAAGGACAATATTCCACACCTTCGTCTGTTCAATGGGGTTTTGAGAAAGAATCTTCGGGGAAGACGATTTGAATATTTTAAACCCATCTATTGTGTCAGGAATCAAATTATCAAGCGCCTTTAAATCCCCCTTGCCGCTTACAACAACCTTAAACGAGATAGACTGCCCGACCTTTGCAGTTTTTGAATCAACTGACGCCTGAATATCAAAACTCCCTACAAGCCCTGAGAAGTTTTGAGGCACCTCAGGAAGAGGCAGAACCTTAATTCTTAAAGGCTCACTCTTTCTTATAATCCTTTTTCCAAAAAAGAAATCAGCCTGAGCATTTAACACAAAACTCAAAGGTTTAATCACCAATTCCCCGGATTTTGTAGGGTATAAAACCTTTTTGTAGATTATCGCCGTATTGTACCTCTTACCGGCCAATACCGTTGATTGAAACCTTATCCTTTGATTGGTGTCAACATCATAAGCAAGAAATCCTTGAAATGACGGAGTATCCTGCAACCCTAATTGAGTTATAGGCACTGTGGTAAAAAGCCTGAATTTAAGAAGTATAGGCTCTCCCACATAAACCTTTTTCTTTGAAACCTCAGTTCTTATAAAGATATCTTCAGGCCTAACATTTCTCGGCCTCGGCGGTGAAAAAAAGTCGTCATCGTTGAAAAAGTTATCAAACGGGTCGTATGCGTTGCCTCTGTTCCTCCTGTGGGGGACAACGCTTCCTTTTACCACCTCTATTTCAATAGGGTCTGTCTTATACTCTTTATCTCCCGCTTTAACCGTGAATGAAGGGATTGTAAACTTCCCCTCTTTTTCAGGTGCAAGAACAAAACTAATAGTCTCTTTTTTGCTCATACTTCCATTTACTATTGAAAAAGATTGGCCTCGATTAGGCCCCCCGACAATTGTAAAGCCGGGAAATTTCAAAGGAGATGTAATAGATAAGGCACCGTCAAGATTCTTGCCTTCAATAGTAAAAGTAACCGCATCTTCGGTGCCTATCTTTGTATTTGAAACATAAGCCTTAACGCTTCCCGCAAAAGACATTGAAGAAAAGGCTATTGTTAACAACAAAGTAAGTATAATTTTTTTCATAGTGTCACCCTTTTTTCTTACTCTTCAATAGTTTACCAGTCTTTTTCCATTCTATCAATGATAGCCTTTTGCTTCTTCTTGTTTTTCATATTCTTCTTTCTGTCTATCCTTTCCTGCTCCGCAAGGGTTTTTAACAGTTTTTTCAATTCCTTTTTCTTTTCCTGTTCTTTCTTTTTCTGTTCATTTTTCTGTTTATCCTGTTGTTGTTTTTTATCCTTATTGTTCTTTTTCTTATTCTTGTTCTTATCCTTGTTTTCCTGATTCTTATTTTTCTCTTTGTTTTTGTCGTTTTTATCGTTCTTTTTGTTCTGCTTTTGCTGTTGTTGTTTCAACATCTTTAATGCAAGTTCAAGGTTTTCCTTTGCATACTTGTCTTTCGGCTTCATCTTCAAGCAATTAACATAACTCTTCACCGCTTTATCATACTGCTTTTTCTGAAAATACGCGTTTCCCAGATTGTAATATAAATCCGGCTTAACACTGTCAGGAACTTCCCTTTCAATCTTTTTATAGGCATCTATGGCTTTGTCGTAATCCTTCATCTTATAAAGTGAGTTTGCAAGGTTGTACTTAATAATCGGGTCTTCCCTTTCGCTTAAAGCCCTTATGTAGTTGTTAACCGCAGACTTGTAGTTTTTATTTAAATACTCTTTGTTTCCCTTTTCGTTTAGTTTATAGCCCTTATCCGCAAAGATATTGTCGCTAAAAACGGGAAACACAAACAAACCTATTAACATCAAAAAACACAATTTCTTCAGCATACCCACCTCACAGCACCAGAAAGGCAATTAAAAACAGGATTGAAACCGCTAAGGGGTAATAATACCTGTCTTTCAACCTTACAAAGTCCTTTTCCGCAAACTTTTTCTTTTCCAATTTGTTTATATTCTTTATCAAAGGCTCAATATCAAGGTTTGACCTTACAATAAAAGCCTCTCCGTCAGTATCTTTTGCAACCTTAATCAATGTTTTGGGGTTCATCTTGGTTATAACCACCTTGCCCTCTCTGTCTTTTTTAAAACCGATCACATTGCCGTTTATGTCTTTTTCGGGAATAGGAGCGCCTTCTTTTGACCCTATCCCGACTGTGAATATAAGCACATTGTTCTGTTTTGCAAGCCTTACTCCTTCATCAACAGAGTCCCCGAAATCCTCACCGTCTGAAAAAACAATTACAGTCCTGAAGCCTTTATCGTTTTTTGGGAAACCCTCTTTTACAACCTTTTCAATAGCCCCGCCTAAATCTGTTCCCTGCATTGAGATCATATCAGTGTCAATTGAGTCAACAAACATGGAAACAGCATCGTAATCGTCCGTAAGGGGACAGATAACCTGACACCTTCCGGCAAAAACAGCAACCCCTACCCTGTCTCCGTTCATTTTTTTCAAAAGGCTGAAAATTATCTGCTTTGTTGCGTCAAGCCTTGAAGGCTTAATGTCTGTCGCATTCATTGAGTTTGAAACATCTATTAGAAAGAATATGTCTCTCCCCTTTCTCTCTCCCTTTTCAAGTGCAACCCCGAAGCGCGGCGAAGCAATAGATAGGATTAAAAAAGCAATGGAAAGTATAAGGAAAAACTGCTTAAAAAACCTTCTGTCAAGTGCATAGGTTTTAAAATCCCTCTTCAACCCGCTTTGTTTTAAAAGCCTTTCTTTTAAAATATACTGAACATAGACAAGCACAGCAATTACAGGCACAATGCCAAGCAAATACAGAAATTCAACCCTGCCGAAATTCATTCTTTCACCCTCAACACAATGTTATTTAAGACTATGTATCCAAGAAGCAAAGCCAATGCAGTTAAAAGCAAAGGATAGTATTCGTCTTTCCAGACGGTAAACCTTTTAACCTCTATCTTTGTCTTTTCAAGTGAGTCAATTATTGAGTAAATTGTCTGCAACTTTTTTGAATCGGTTGCCCTGAAGTATTCACCCCCCGTCATTCTTGAAATCTTTGTCAAAAGAGCCTCGTCAATCTCAACCGGTACCTTAACATAGGTTTCCATTCCGAAGGCGTTTTTTTGAGGTATCTCAGCAAAACCGTTTGTCCCTATCCCTATTGAGTAAATCTTAATTCCCAACTCTTTTGCCAGTTTTGCCGCAGTCAATGGGTCAATTACACCCCTGTTGTTCACACCGTCTGTTAAAAGGATAATAACCTTTGTCTTTGCCTTTGACTTCCTCAACCTGTTTACGGCTGTTGCAATAGCCATTCCAATCGCAGTTCCGTCTTCTATTGAGTCTAATTTGGTATCTTTGATAATCTTTTCAAGCATTCTCTTATCTGTTGTCAAAGGGCATTTTGTAATAGCGTATCCGGCAAAGGCAATAAACCCTATTCTGTCGTACTTTCTCTTTTTTACAAAGTCAAGGGTTGTCTTTTTTGCAACCTCAAACCTGTTTTTAGGCTTAAAATCAAGCGCCTTCATTGAAGAAGATGTGTCAAGGCAAAGCATTATATCTATCCCCATTGTCTCCTGCTTTTCATACCCCTCCCCTATTTGAGGCCTTGCAAGGGCAAAAACCATAATCACAAGTGCCACAAAAGGAAGAAAATATGTAAATGTATAAAGGTAATGCTTGTAATTTTTAGGGGCTAACTCAATTAAAAAAGAGGAATAATTTAAGCCCCTGTTTTTTGAAAAAAGCCTTTTGTAAAGCAAAAAGCCTATGTAAATCACAAGAGGCAGAAGGATAAACACTAGAGGATACTTAAACCTGAACATCTTTTTCCCCTTCCTCTTTTACTTCAACCCTTTTGCAGATTGTTTCAACAATCTGGTAAAGCGCATTAACAGTTGTATTTATCTCCGACTGCTCGGGCATATACTTTGCAAACTTAACCAAATCGCACACCTCAAAGAAATCCCTTATAAGGCTTTCTTCCTCAATCTTTACCTTTCCCTTTATCAATTGAAAAACCTCTTCGCTTGTTTTTGAATCGTAATCAAAATCAAAAACCCTTCCAAGAAACCTTTTTGCAATCTCGGACAATTCAACAAAAAACTCTTTTACCCTTCCCTCTTTCAAATATGTTGTTGAAAGCAAAGAAGAAATAAGGTTTTTAACCTCAACACAGGGTGGCTCAAGTATCTCAGGCTTTTCTTCAACCTTCTTTTCCCTGCCTTTAAGTTTTTCAATAAGTTTTTTAATCAAATAGTAAAGCAGGGCAAGTATTAAAATTGCTATCAAACCGTACTTTGCGTACTCTTTAAGGTATGAGTAATCAGGCTTAATGCTTGCCTGAGGCTTTAAAGGGTTTATGGTTTTCTTGTTCTGAGGAAGTATTGACACAACCTCTAAATCGGGGATATCCTTTTCGTATTCTTTGCCGTCAATTTTAACCTTCACCTTCCCTAACTTAACAGTTCCCAATTTAAATGACTGAACGGTAAAGGTTAAAACAGTTAACTTCATATTCTCGGGAAGTTTTTTAGACTCGCTCTTATAATCACCGACAATTACCTTGTCGTCTTCACTCTTTTCAACATTAAACTCAACCTTTGAGTTTAAGTCGCTTACAACCTTAACCTCTGCGGTTATTTTGTCCCCTATTGCACACTTATACTTTGTAAGGGAAACTGTAATATTCGGCTCTCTCGCAATGGCAAAAAGTGAAAACAACAAAACTGTAAAAACCGCTAACCTTCTCATCTCTTCAACTTCCTCTTTCTCATATTAAAGAATTTATGAAAAGCCTTGAAAATATCGTCGTCTGTCTTTATGTCTAAATAATCCATACCGTACTTATTAAAAAGGTTGAAAAGGTACTCGTCTCTCAAACGCACATTCTCCTTAAAGGCCTCTCTCACCTTTTTAGAGGAAAAATCAACAATAACAGGCCTATCTCCTTCAAGGGGCAACATTCTGAAAACCCCTTGAGGAGGCTCAACCTCAAATTGTGAATAAACCCTTACAGGGATTAAATCGTGCTTTAAAGAGGCAAGTGCAATCTGTTTCTCAAAGCCCCTTGAATGAAAATCGGATATTAAAAACGCAATTGACTTTTTCTTCTGCACCTTTAAAAAGTATTCAAGCGCCGCTTTTATATCTGTTTTTCCTTCCGATTCCATATCAAGCAAATCCCTTATAATTGCAAGAACCTGCTTACTTCCCTTTTTAGGAGTGAAAAACTTTTCAACCTTATCTGAAAATGCTATAAGCCCCACCCTGTCGTTATTTTCAATTGCAGAAAAGCCGATTAAAGCGCAGATTTCAGCAAGCAATTCCCTCTTTAACTTCTCCTCGTCTCCGAAATTCATTGAGGGGGAAATATCCACAATAAGCATTATTGTTAATTCCCTTTCCTCTTTAAACCTCTTTACAAAAGGGAAGTTCATCCTTGCAGTTACATTCCAGTCAATAGTCCTGACATCATCGCCGGGGATATACTCCCTCACTTCGGCAAACTCAAGCCCTCTGCCCTTGAAGATAGAGTGATACTCTCCCCCAATAGCCTCGTCAACCAGCCTCTTTGTTTTTATTTGAATCCTTCTGACCTTTTTCAGAAGTTCTTCCGCTTTCATACACTCTCCCTGAAAATTAAGGCAATTAAATAACCTTACGGAACCTCAATCTCGTCAAAAATCTTTCTAACAATTGCGTCTGAATCAATCTGCTCCGCTTCAGCCTCATAGGAAACAATAATCCTGTGCCTTAGGACATCAGGAGCAACAGCCTTGATGTCTTCAGGGGTGATGTATCCCCTTCTCCTTATTGCGGCCAACCCCTTTGCTGCAGTAATCAGGGAAAGCGTTGCCCTCGGGGAAGCGCCGTAATCAATCAAAACCTTTAAATCGTCCAACCCGTAATTTTCAGGGTTTCTTGTGCAGTCAACAATATTAACCACATACTTTTTCAATCTGTCGTCAACATAGATTTCAGGGATAATCCCCTTTAATTCCTCAATCTCTTTCAAAGTGCAAACCTTTGAAACCTTTATCTCTTTGCCCGTTGTGTACCTTTCAAGAATCTCAAGTTCCTCTTCTTTGGACGGATAGGTGATTTTAAGTTTAAGCATAAATCTGTCAACCTGCGCTTCAGGCAGGGGATAAGTTCCTTCCTGCTCAATAGGGTTCTGTGTTGCCATAACAAGAAAAATATCGGGAAGTTTATAAGTATTGTCCCCTACCGTAACCTGCTTTTCCTGCATAGCCTCAAGCAAGGCTGACTGAACCTTTGCGGGAGCCCTGTTTATCTCGTCTGCAAGTATTAAGTTTGCAAAGATAGGACCCTTCTTTGAGGTAAAGGTGCCGTCTTTCGGATTGTAAATCTGGGTGCCTGTTAAATCTGCAGGAAGCAAATCGGGAGTAAACTGAATCCTTTTAAAACTGCAGTCAACAGCATCTGCAATAGACTTAATTGCAAGGGTTTTCGCAAGCCCGGGGACACCCTCAACAAGTATATGCCCCCCTGTCAGAATACCCAGCAAAAGCCTTTCAACCATATACCTCTGCCCAACAATGGCTTTGGAAACCTCGCTTAACAAAGCGTCAACAACCGCGCTTTTTTCCTTAACCTGTTCGTTGATAACCTTAATTCCGCTATCCATACACACACTCCCAAAAATTTATTTTCCAATCTACTTTTATATGCAATTTTTATGCCTGCACAAACACTGGGAAAACATAGGTTAAATTATAGCAAATTTAATAAAATATGCCATTTTTGCATAGAAACGCTATGCAAAAATAGCATAGATTGAGGGTAAAGGGATAAGTGCCCAGTCCTGAATAAAGTAGATACAATCATAAAACAAATTGGAAAT
>JALWHA010000199.1 GCA_027038695.1 Acidobacteriota bacterium | reverse complement strand
TTTAGGTAATGAAGAGTAAAGTGAGAGTATATCTTCAATTAGGCTATTTAAATTAGTGGGTTTTAATTCCGGAGGGGGCATTTTTGCGTACCTTGAAAAGTTTTCAATCAAAAATTGCATGGCGTTTATCTCTTCAATCATGGGTTTTAGGCTTTCAAGTACAATATTTTTTAAGTTCGGAGAATCTTCCTCTGCCCTTCTCTTAATCCTTTCTGCGGAAAGTTTTATGGGGGTTAGCGGGTTTTTTAGTTCGTGCACGATTCTTCTAACAGCCTCTTTCCACGCAATCATTTTCTGAGCCTGTTCAAGTTCTGTGACGTCTTCAATAATTATTATATATCCGACTTCTTTAGAGTATTGGTCTTTCATTAGCATAAAACTTACTTCAGCGGAAATTACTTTGTCTACGGTATCAAAAGACGCTATTTTTTTAAGGTAATGTTCTCCGCTTAATACCATGTTTTCCAGTGATTCTATTATAAATTTTCCCGGTTTTGACTTTTTTGCAAAAGCGGCAAACGGTGCTCCTTCTTTAACCGGACCTTCAATTTTTAGCAGTTTTTTTGCAAAAGCATTGATTGAAACTACCTGTCCGTGTTGTTTTAATGCTATAACCCCGAGAGGAATATTGTCCAAAACAGTTTCAAAGAATTCTTTTTTTTCTTTTAAAACCTTATTTAACGTTTCAAGTTCAACACTTCTTAACCTTATCTCCTGTTCATGACTGCGTACGACATCAAGCATTTTGTTAAAAGATTCAAAAAGTTGAGCAAACTTGTCGTTTCCTTTTATTTCAAGGGTAAATTCAAATTCATTATTGACCACGTTTTCTATGGCAGAGACCAATTTATCGAAATTAACAAGGAACATATCGGTAAATTTAATCCCGGCCCAAAGCCCTGAAAACATAGACATTATGCCGATTAAAATCAGAGAAGTAATGTTAAATAGTTTAAGTGAGTAGATATCTTCCTGAACACTCTGAAACCGCTTGTATCTGTTTACAATAAAATGTAGTTGGGAAGAGATGTTTTGTATAATTAACTTTCCACCTACTACGGTATATCTCTTTTCAAGGCCGCTAATGGGTATTATGGTGCCGAAGCGGATAAAGATCCCGGTAGGTAACTGTTCTATTAAAGAAAAACTTAATTCGTTAAGTTTTTGAGGATGTTTCAGGGAAACGGCCCTTAAGTTGTTTAGAGGTTCCTTTCTGTTTCTAACCATAGTAAGTAACTGTTTATTTTTATAAACCTCTATTGAGGAAAGATTGTATTTTTTTATAGAATTTTCCAAAAATCGAATTAATTTTTTATTATCGGAAAGTAATTCAGGAGTTAAATCGTCGCCCAAAACCTTTGTAAAGTGTGCAGTATTCTTTGCGATTTCACTTTGATAATTGGATGCGACGGTTTCAGCACCTTTGAGTACATCTAAAAGGTCAGGGTTGTGCCACGTATTCATGATTTTATAGATAATGACGCTTGCCATTGACAAAATTATCGATGATGGAATCACAACCAGTATTATTGACATTATTATAAACTTCGTTCTAATTTTCAGGGTATAAAAACCTGTTTTTCTTCCTTCAAAGTACGGTTTTATAATCCTTCTTATAGGTATGAAAAGCAGAATTAGGATAAGAATAACGTTTAGAATTCCCAATACATTCAGGAAAATGTTCGGGTGGTCAAAAAAGGAGATATGGTGCCTTAAATAAGTGTAAAAGAAATAGGTTAAAAGTATTGCCAGTAAAATAAAGATTATATAACGCTTTTTCATGTATAAATTATATCTTATCTTCCCGTTGTCTTTCCAAAAAGATTTTTAATTACATATGCCCCCATCATCGGATTGGCGGCAAGCCTTCTCTTGCAATACGCTACAGCATATTTCCATTTTTCGGCAAAGGGTACGTAAAGCCTCATTATATTGCCTCTTTCAATGATCTTTTTCTGTGTTTTCTCTCTTGGAACACCCATTAGCATCTGAAATTCATATCTTTCTTTCGGTATATTGTGTTTGTCCAGATATTCAATGCACCTTTCTATCAACTTTTCGTCGTGGGTGGCTATTTCCGGGTAATGCCCTCTTTCTAAGAGTAGTATCATATACTCGTAAAGTTTATCTTTCATATCGTTTTTGTTTTGCAAAGCCACTTCGGGAGGTTCTTTGTAGATTCCTATACAGGTCCTTATTTTGCACATCTTGTTTGTGGGTAAATTTAAAATATCCTGTTTTGTCCTGAACAACCTGGCTTGTAACACGGTGCCTACATTTTCAAATTCATTTCTTAAAGATTTAAACATATCAAGAGTTAAATCGGTAAATGGGTGGTCTTCCATATCTATAGTTATGTGGATGTTGTAACTTTTGGCTTTTTCTATTATATTTTTGATGTTTTCATAGCAAAAATCTGTTCCATGTATGGTACCTCTTGAATCACGGTAAACACCTAACTGTGTCGGTTTTAATGATACGCTCGCAAATTCCTGTTTGCCTAATTTATCCAGTAAGTCAAGATATATTTGCACATTTTTTTCTATTTCTTCTTTTTCTTTTATCTCTTCCCCGAGCAAATCTATTGTTGAATGGAGTTTTTTTTCTTCCCATAATTTTTTTGCCGTGTTTATCCCGCTTTCTATTCCCTGTCCCGCTACATAGGGTTTGGCAAAAACTTTCACAAGAGGCGAAGGCGTTAAATTAATTACAAATTCTTTTGCTCCCATATCCGACTCCCAAGTTTTCTTTCAAATTGATTATAACCAAAAAAAACAGATAAATGCAAAAATGAAAGGTAAAAGGGGGATTATTTATTTATAATTTTTTTAATAAGAGAGAAGAATATATCGTTACAACACTTTTTCAAGCACTAAGATAGGTCTATTTAAAGGTTTAATAAAAAACCCCCTTGATAGGGGGCTTTCCGAAATTATTTTTTAAAAGATTATTCTTCTTCGTAAGGTACAAAGTCTTCTTTGCCTACTCCGCATAACGGGCATACCCAGTCGTCCGGGATCTCTTCAAAAGGTGTTCCCGGCTCAATACCGCTGTCAGGGTCTCCCTGGGCAGGGTCGTAGATATAACCGCATACTTC
>JALWHA010000198.1 GCA_027038695.1 Acidobacteriota bacterium | reverse complement strand
TTAAAGTTAAATTTAAGTAATATAAATATAAAGTTCTATAAGTGATTGGAGGTGAAATTTTTTAACATTTTGATTGTAAAATAAAAGAAATGCGTGGGAGGTTTTATGAAAAAGTTTCTTTCTTTTGGGTGCTTTTTGTTATTGTTAGTTATGCTTGGTTGTGCAGCAGCCAATCATCTGGAAAGCAACGAAGAGCAACCGCTTGAACATTTTACCACTGCAATTTTTGACCCTGCCGCCGGGATCATTCCTTTTCCTAATGATCTGTTAATTGATCCCGTTACAGGCAAAAATGCTCTACCTAATCCTCAAGGATTAGATTTAATTGATGCGGTTAATTCACTTTCCGGATTTTCTACTGTTGCTCCTATTTCTTTTTATCTTGACGGTGCTCCGGACACTTCAACTTTAAATTCAAACACCATTAAATTCCTTGATATTACTGCGGGGAGCCAGGATTTTGGCAGTGAAGTGGCTTTTTCGGTTATGGGTTATGACTCAGCAAGCGGAGCGGTTTCATTGGTGCCGGTTTGGCCGTTAAAACCGCATCATAAGTATGTTGTGGTCGTTACAAAAGGAGTTCAAGACTCTAACGGGAAATCTATTGAGCCTGACAAAGTATTTTATCTACTTGAAAGAGAAAATGCGCTTGTTGACTCAAACGGTCATTCAACTACTGTGCTTCTTGACGACGCTACGGCACAGAAACTTGAATATCTAAGGCAAGCTATGAAGCCTATTTTTGATTTTCTTGATCAATCAGGAATATCAAGAGATGACATCGCTATTGCTTTCACATTTACCACACAGGGTATATACGATGATTTTATGGTATTGAAACAGCAACTTGACGCTATGCCTGCGCCTTCTGCAAATTTTAATGGAAAATATCTTGGAGATGCACTGGTAGGTGCTTTTTATGCAAATGTTGAAGCACAGACCGGTATTGATTTTCCGCACGATGCTATAGGCGGTGTTTTAACCGGTGCTTTTGTATCTCCTAATTTTGTTTCTAATCCTCTTAACGGCCACTTTGAAAAAAATGACGACGGTAAATTTAAACAATTTGGCGATAACACGGTCCCTTTTATTCTTGTCGTTCCTAAAGGTACAGGCCCCTTTCCGGTTGTTATATTCCAGCACGGAATTACAAGGACTAAAATGGACGCACTTGCTATAGCTAATACCTTTGCTTCGGTAGGTGTTGCAACTATTTCTATGGACCTTGTCCTGCACGGTGATAGGGCAGGAGATTATATGAATAATGAAACCGGCGAAATGGGTCCGGACGGACAGCTTGACCCATCAGGTGCTTTATTTATTAACCTTGCTTATCTTAGAACGGCAAGGGACAATATAAGGCAATGTAACCTTGACCAGATGATGATGGTAAAAATGTTACAGGCCGGGGTTGATTACACCGATGATAATATGCCTGATCTCTATCCGGCAGGTTTCACTTTTGTAGGTCAGTCATTAGGCGCGATGACAGGCACAAACTTAATGGCTATTTGCAATGCGGTTAAAGCAGCGGTATTAAATGTTGACGGTGGAAATATCTCTGCTCTTTTTATCAATTCACCGACATTTGCCCCCGTTATCAACGCTAAACTCGCTGAAAACGGTATTGTTGCAGGTACTCCTCAATATGCTCAATTCTGGTTACTTGCTCAAACTGTAATTGATCCAGCCGATCCTATTAACTATGCTCCATATGTGCTTTCAGGTAAACTTTCAGGCGAAGCTAAGTATGTATTAATGCATGAAGCGATAGGGGACCAGGTTATACCGAATATTTCAGGTGATGCTATAGCGAGGGCTTTTGGTTCTCAATTTCCTCAGGTTGAACCGATTGTGAACCCGATTTTCGGTATGACTTCCGTGGAAGCAGGTGTTGCAAGCGGTCTATTCCAGTTTGATATTAATGACCACGGTTTCTTATTGGATAATAAAAATCCTCAGTTTACCTATGCAGGGCAGGTTCAAACGGCATATTATATAGGTACTTTTCTCCAGACAGGAACACCTATGATCATCAATCCCTTTGAAAGTGGGAAATCTATTCCTGAAATGTTGAAAAGTGCAGCAGCAGAAAGCGCAACAACGAATTTTAATCCTGTTGTAGATGTAAACCATGCAATTTATGTAAAGTAAAGTGAGGTGAAGGTATGAGAAAGTTTGTATCAATAATTTTGGCTTTAATGTTATCCGCTCTGGCATTCTCAGCAGGATTTCAGTTAAATGAGCATAGTGCAACTTATGCAGCAATGGGCAATGCGGTTGTCGCAAACGCAAGAAACGCTTCTGCAGTGTTTTATAATCCGGGAGCTCTCACTTATTTACCCGGGTTAAATGTAAGTTTAAATACCACTTTTGTTTATCCTGAGAGCCATTGGGAATCCTTAGACGGTAGTTTAAGAACAGACCAGAAAAAACACCTTAATGTGTTGCCGGCTATTTATGTAACAAAACAACTAACCGATAGGGTAACAGTAGGTATAGGTGAATTTTCTCAATACGGTTTGCAGACAGATTGGCCAGCAGGTTGGCCCGGAACTCAGCTTGCAGACAGAACATACATTAGGACATTCTATATTTCTCCTACGGTGGCTTTCAAACTTACGGATAATTTTTCAATAGGGATTCAGGCAAATTATGTTCTTTCCGATGTTCTTATTACAAACCAGATTAACTTTGTTGACCAATTTGCAAATGTAGAACTTTCAGGTGACGGAGATGGCTGGGGCGGCTCATTCGGTTTTGAATGGGATGTTAATGATAAATTGCACATAGGCGGTATGTGGAGAAGTGAAGTAACTATCCATTACGACGGTGATGCCGATTTTGACAATGTTCCTAAACCCTTTCTGCCTATTCTCTACGATGGGGATATCAAAGCAAAGGTAACTTTACCTCAAACCTGGGCTATTGGTGCATCTTACCAGATAAATAATCAATGGCAGGTAGCTGTTGAATGGTTCCATACTGATTGGTCTTCTTATAATAAATTAGAAGCAATCAGGACTAATGGAGAGATCTTAGAAAGTGTACCGAAATTATGGGACAATGTTGATTCTTACAGGTTGGGTGTTTCATATAAATTAAACGATGAATTTACATGTAAATTCGGCTATATTTATGATGAAAACCCTGCTCCGGATGAAACTGTAGAACCCACTTTGCCGGATGCAGACAGAAACGATTACTCAGTAGGTTTGGATTGGCATTTCAGTAAAAATCTAACAATCAGTTCATTCTTTATGTACGTTGATTTTGACAACAGGACTGTTACTGATAACCAGTCCGGATTTGACGGAGTTTATAAAACTGAGGCTTTGTTACTCGGTTTTGGATTAGATTACAGATTCTAAAAAATTCAAAAGCCCCCGCCTTGAAATAAGCGGGGGCAATTTTCTTAAGGAAGGTTGCGCATATGAGTAAGAAAAAAATATTAATAGTAGATGACCATAAAGATGTTTTAGAGGCTTTAAATTTGTTGCTGTCCGATAAATACGAACTTTCCCTTGCATTAAGCGGAGAATCTGCCGTTGAACTTATAAAAAAGAAACAATTTGATCTTGCAATTGTTGATCTAAAAATGGAAGGTATGACTGGCCTTGACGTTCTTGATAAAATTAAAGAAATTTCCCCGTTAACCAAGGTTATTATCTTAACCGCTCACGGAACAATTGAATTGGCAGTAAGTGCTTTAAAGAAAGGTGCTTCCGATTTTATAGAAAAGCCTTTTCAGGCGGACAAACTCCTTATTAATATTGAAAATATTTTAAAAATGAAGGATCTGGAAGAAAAAGAACAAATTCAAAGATATAAATTAAATCTTGAAAAAAACGAACTGAATTTTATAACAGAAAACAAAGAGTTAATAAAACTTTTAAAACAGATAGATACCGTTGCGTCAAAAGCTCAGAATATACTGATAAAAGGTGAAAACGGAACGGGAAAAGAGTTGCTGGCAAAGTTGGTCCACATAAAAAGCAATAGAGCCGAATATCCCTTTGTTAAAGTTAATTCAGTACTTTTAGAACCTGATAAATTCGAAGTGACCCTGTTTGGGGATAATAAAAACCCCGGGTTGCTTGATTATGCGAATAAAGGTACTGTGTTCTTTAAACATATAAACAGGTTACTTTATAAATCTCAATTAAAATTACTTGACTTTCTAAAAAATGATCTTACTTATTTTTCTAAAAAAAATATTGTAAAAAAATATGATTTAAAGATTATTGTAAGTACTTCAGAAAAATTTAACGAATTGGTTGAATCCGGAAAATTTATTGAAGAATTGTATTATCTTTTAAACATACTTGAATTTAATGTAAGCCCTTTAAGGATGAGAACAGAAGATATAATGCCTATTGCTAATTATTTTCTTGAAAAGTACAGCAGAGAGGTTAACAAAACTTTTAAAGGCTTTACAATTGAGGTTGAGAGAATTTTTATGAAATATAATTGGCCTGGCAATGTAAGAGAATTAGAAAACGTTGTTGAAAGGCTGGTTTTAATGACAGATAGGGTTAATGTCGGTTCCAAATTTTTACCTACCGGAATGAAATACAATAAGCGTTCCCCAGAAGTAATATTAAAACTATACACCGAAAAAATGGAGGAGGCTGAAGAAGCTCTAATCCGTTACACTCTCGACAAGTACAACGGAAACATAATGAAAGCGGCAAACGCTATGGGTATTACGAGAGCGACCCTATACAATAAATTGAAAAGGTATAGACTTGAAAAATAGTTGATTTAAGGTAAAAAATGGAAAAAATCAAACTCCCGTACAATGAAGAAGCGGAAAGAGGGGTATTAGGCGCTTTATTTTTAGACCCTGAAAATATATTTAAAATTAGCCATATTCTCGAAGAAGAGGATTTTTATTTAACCCCTCACCGAATTATCTATGGAACTATACTTGAAATCTTCGGGGAGGGAAAGCATTTTGATATTATCACCGTAAAAAATAGATTACAGGAAAAGGGTTTATTAGAGCAAGCCGGAGGAGAAGTTTTAATTTCTTCTCTTATAGACAATATCCCTATTCTAAAAAACATAGAAGAGTATGCGGAAATCATTGTAGATAAAGCAAAGGTTAGAAAATTAATGGCTGTTGCCGAGAGGATCCTTTCCGAAGGCAGCAAAGACACTCCGTCAAAGCAGTTAATCGGCATTGTTGAAAAAGACCTCTTTGAGGTGGCTATAGGGAGAAACAAAGAGGCTTTAAAACTTTTGAAAGACGGCATTGTTGAGGTTGTCTCCTCTATTGAAGAAAGAAGAGATTTTTATTTACGCAATAAGACCACTCAGGGGATTAACTCTCCTTTTCCTGAATTAAATAGGGTGATTCCCGCTTTTCAACCGGGAGAGTTGATTATTGTTGCCGCAAGGCCGTCAATAGGTAAAACAAGCTTTGCCTTATCTATGGCATTGGATATTGCACTGAAAGGGAACGTTGTAAGTATCTTTTCCCTTGAAATGCCCTTTGATCAAATTGCCTTAAGGTTATTATGTATGGAACGGGAAATAGATGTTAAATCGGCAAGGGAAGGTTCATTAAATGAATCCGAATACGAGGAAATTGTAAAAGCGGCAAATTCATTGGAGAAACTGAAGATATACGTGGACGACAGCGCGTCGTTAACCGTTGCCGATCTAAGAGCTAAGTTACAAAAACTAAAAATGGACAATGATGGAAGACTTGATCTGGTTCTTGTTGATTACCTGCAATTGATGCACGAAAAAAAAGATAAAAGAGATATGGGTAACAGGGCACTTGAAGTATCTCAGATCTCAAGAGGATTAAAAATACTTGCCAAAGACCTCAATGTCCCATTTATAGTTCTTTCTCAGTTAAACAGATCTATTGAACAGAGAAAAAATGCAAGGCCTGTGCTTTCAGACTTAAGAGAATCAGGCTCTATTGAACAGGATGCGGACATTGTTATGTTTTTACATCGTCAGGATATTAAAAAGGGAGAACCTGTTGTCAGGCAACAAAATGCCTCAACGTCAAAAATGGAAAAAATTCCGGTTGATTTAATAGTCGCAAAAAACAGAAACGGCCCTATCGATGATTTTAAAATTTTATTTTACAAACACTGTACCAAATTTATGCCAATGGGGCCGGATACATGGTGATTATATATGGCACGTTATATATGTAGAGTAGGTACCGCTTCGGGAGAAGTGTTACAAAAAGAAATTTCTGCAAACTCGGAGAATGAAGCTGTATCCAAACTGAAAAGTTCCGGTTATCACATCTTTGAAGTTAAAAGAAAGTTCTCAATCTTCGGAGGCTCAAAAAAGATTCCGGAAAAGGATTTCTTAATTTTTAATCAAGAATTTCTTGCTTTAATAAAGGCAGGTATCCCTATATTTAACGGGTTGACTTTATTAATAAAAAGGGTTGAAAATAAAACTTTAAAATCCATATTAAACGAAATACTTGAATCCATTAAAGAAGGGAAATCCCTTGCCGAGGCGTTTAAGGATTTTTCAGATTTTTTCCCGCCTATTTATCCGGGGATACTCTTTGCGGGAGAAAAAAGCGGGGATCTGGCACAGGTACTTTCAAATTACTTAAACTACCAAAAAATAATGTTTTCAACAAAGAAAAAGGTTAAATCGGCATTTGTTTACCCTGCATTTTTAGTGCTTGTCGCAGCTCTGGCTATCGGGATTATAGTCTATGTGGTTTTACCTCGTTTTTCTGATTTCTATCAGGGATTCGGGGCACAATTGCCTTTGGTAACAAGAATAGTGGTTGCAGTATCGAAATGGATTGCTAAAAATGTTATTCTGGAAGTTGTTGTAATTATACTAATTGCCGCTTTTTTGAAATACTTTTTATCAACGCCTCGTGGCAAAATCTTTTATGAAAAAAGCCTTTTAAGATTACCTATAATAAAAAATATATGGAAAAAGTACGTAACTTCTCAATTTTCAAGGACTTTATCCATACTCCTTGAAGGAGGTACCCCCGCCGTTCAGGCTCTTGAAACACTTGCATACTCAAACCCAAGTGTCATTTTGTCAGGAAAACTTGAAAAGAGTATTAAAATGGTAAGAGACGGCAAATCTATTTCTGAGGCTTTAAAGGAAACAGAATTCTTTGATCAGATCACCCTGGATATGATGAAAATAGGGGAAGAAACAGGTTCCTTAACTTTAATGCTTAAAAATTCGGCTGAATTTGAAGAAGAAGAATTAACAGGTTCTCTTGCAAATATTACATCATTGGTTGCCCCTTTTGTTCTACTGTTAATGGGAGCTATTATAGCCTTTATTTTAATTTCTATGTATCTTCCATTGTTTGAAGTATCTGATATAATTTCATAAGGTCTGGAGATTGTTGAATGCTGAATATTGAAGAACTTGATTTTAATTTAATAAAAAAAATTCCAGTTGATTTAATGTTTTCCTATACCTTTGTCCCTTTAAAAGAAGAGAGAGGGGTTTTAAAAATAGCCGTACCTGAAACATTTAACTTAACTTCCGTTGACGAACTTGAAACAAGGTTAGGCAAAAGAATTGTAGTTCAATATGAAAATGAAAGGCAAATAAAAGAAATACTCAAAAAAAGCGAGTCTTCACAGAGAGCACTTGAGGAGGCTTCTTCTGAATTAAAATTGCAGATCGTTAAAGAAACCGAGGACGGTGAAGATTTACTGTCCATAGATGCGGTAGCAAAAGAAACAAGCCCTATCGTTAAACTTATTGATACCGTTATTTTCAATGCGTTACAAAAAAGGGTAAGTGATATTCACATTGAAACAAGGGATGATTCGGTTGTTATAAAGTACAGGGTTGACGGAGTCCTTTATCAAGCTATGGATAAAATAGATAAAAAATACCATAATGAAATTATTTCAAGGATCAAGGTAATGGCGGAACTGGATATAGCTGAAAAAAGAATACCTCAGGACGGAAGGTTTAAGGTTCGGCTTAAAGGGAAAAACGTTGACTTTCGTGTCTCAATTATGCCTACAATTCATGGTGAAGATGCCGTTATCAGGATATTGGACAAAGAATCAACCGATAAAGATTTCAAAAGTTTAAACCTTGACGTTTTGGGCTTTCCTGAAAGAGATAAGAAAAAACTAAGAAAATTTATAAGGGAACCTTACGGAATGATTTTGGTAACAGGGCCTACGGGAAGCGGTAAGACGACAACCCTTTACGCCTGTATTTCCGAAATTAAAACAGAGGAAGATAAGATAATTACCATTGAAGACCCTGTTGAATATCAATTGGAAGGTGTTACACAGATACCGGTTAACGAGAAAAAAGGGTTAACCTTCGCTAAAGGCTTAAGGTCAATTTTAAGGCATGACCCCGACAAGATCATGGTAGGTGAAATAAGGGATACCGAAACAGCCACAATTGCCATCCAATCGGCGTTAACGGGACACCTGGTGTTTACAACAGTCCACGCTAATAATGTTGTAGATGTAATAGGCAGGTTTGTCCATATGGGCATTGACATATATTCTTTTGTTTCTGCATTAAACTGCATACTTGCTCAAAGGCTTATAAGGAAACTCTGCCCTCATTGTAAAACAAAGGTTAAAATAGATAAAAAAACTCTTATAGAATCAGGTTTAGACCCGAGGAAATACGAGGATCACGATTTCTATGAGGGAAAAGGCTGTTTTGAATGCAACGGGACCGGCTATATGGGAAGAACCGTTATATCTGAAGTTCTTGATTTATCAGATGAGATCAGGGAACTTATTACAGCCAAAAGGCCTGTAAGGGAAATAAAAAACAAAGCCATAGGCCAGGGGATGGTTACGCTGAGACAAAGCGGAATAGAAAAAGCAATCAAGGGCATAACGTCTTTAAAAGAGGTAAATAAAGTGACATTTATAGAGTAATTATATGGCGAAAAATAACTATTATTTTTATACGGGAAGTCAAAATTTTTACATTTTCAATAACAGATTAGAGGTTGTATTGAAAAGGGAAAACAAGGGATTTTTCAATCCGGATAACTTAAAAAACCCTGTTGTTTCTCATGGAAACTTGCTTAAAATTGCATCTTCCGCATATCAAAAAATGCCTTTTAATACCGTTATACTGCCGGATATATGTTTTAGCAGTCAGGTTATAGATATCCCGAATTTTCCTTTCTCACAGGTAAAACGCGAAGAAGTGCTCAACTGGAAGTTAAAAACATTGTTGCCTTATAAAGTTAATTCTTACAATATAAAGTATGAATTGGTTGAAAAGGATACTGTGCTGTTTTATGCTTTGCCTATAACCCTAAGCGATGCAATAAATAAATTAATGAAAGAATTAGGCCTGAAATGTTGGGATATAATTCCGGAATCAATATTTTTGAAACAATTGCTTCCTCAAAACGCAAAACAAACCCTGTTGTTGGTGAACAGGGCTGATTATTTTATAGGAATGCTTTTAAAAGACGGCAACATTATCTACCTGAAGGTCAGGAAAAAAGTTGCGGATATTCCGTTAGACCAAGAAATCGATTTTATTAAAAAGGTTATTTACGATAGGTTTTCTCTTGAAATTGAAGAATTTTTAATCTGCGGAGAAGAAAAGTTATCAGGATTTAAGCAAATTTTTAAGGGGTTCGGTTTTGAGAATTAATTTTAGTGAAAAACCCTGTATAGCACAAAAAGAAAAGGTTTTAAAAACCTATTTACCGATAATTATAGTATCCCTGATAACTGTGATAAATCTGCTTTGTTTTGTATTTTACAGAATGGAAAATTCTTCTTCTCATAAAAAAATCAATTTAATAAAGAAAAAAATATCCGATTACAACAAAAAAATTACGGTAAAGGC
>JALWHA010000197.1 GCA_027038695.1 Acidobacteriota bacterium | reverse complement strand
AAACACCACCACCCACGGAAAAGCAGGGTATTTCGGGGTTTCTTACAAGTGGAACAGGTATTTTACAACATCCCTTGGGTATGACTTTCTCTCCCCTGAGTATGTAAACGATATGGGTTTTGTATGGAGAAACGATGAAAAATCATACCGAATACTTCAGAATTTCTTTTATCAGCCAGAGTCTGATAAGGGTTTTGTAAAGTCGTTTGGGATAGGGGCATTTTACAGAATGGAGTATTATTACAATTCAAGTTTTCTTGCTAATATTTTTTCAACATGGTTTTCAACAAATTTTACCCACAGGTTGCGTTTTTATATGAGTTTCAACAGTATAAACGAGAATTACAAAGGCAAGACATACCCTAAAAACTCAAGGTTTCTCTATATTTCATGGTCTCAGTTTAACAAATTCCAGCCTGAATTCAGCATTGGCAGAGGAACTGCAATTTTATACGGAGACAACCCTCAACTTGTTGACAGCAAAAATTACAGTTTTTCGTTAAAATCTGAGTTTTCACACTTTCAAACAGAGATTTCCTTTTTTGTGTACACCTATTCAGACAAACAGACAAGGAGATTTATAAGAAAACAAAAGGCTCTTCAATTTAATGGCACATATTTTTTCACTGACAAATTGAGTTTAAAGACAATGTATCAGTCAAGTTTGCCAAATTACAGGGACTACGGGTTTAAAATGCCCTATCATTACTTTTACCTTCTTATTACCTGGCAAAAAGACGCTTTCAGAAAGATTTATGCAGGCATAACAAACTCAACCTCAACAATGAACGGTTTAAACAATAATTTTATCGGAAGCGACAACGATAAGGTGGCTTTTGTAAAATTAAGCTGGCTGTTTTAACCTTGTTGTAATCTTTTGTTTCTAAGAGGCAAAAACATAACCTTCAAGTTGTATCCGCTTTAACTTGCTTTGTATTTGTGTTAATATATTTTTAACAAAACCCTTTTAAGGAGCGGTAAGTGAAACTGACTCAGTTTTTAGCAAAAGACAAGATAATGGTTAATTTTAAAGCAAAAAACAAGCTAAACTTTTTTTCAAGATGTGTGGATGTTATCGTTGAAGACCATTTTGATTTTGACAGGGAAGAGGTTCTTGAATTGTTTTTAAAAAGGGAAGAAACAATGTCAACGGGAATAGGCAAGGGGGTTGCCATTCCTCACATTGTTTACAGCAAATGCAGGGCTCACGAGATCTATGTTTTTAAGCTTGAAAATCCGATAGATTTTAACGCTTTAGACGGCAAGCCTGTAAGTTTGCTTTTTACGGTTATAGGCAATGCGGCAAAGAGCAACCTTATTCACCTTCAAATACTTGCGAAACTTGCAAGGCTTTTGAAAAAGGATAACTTTGTAAAAGAATTGTTAGAAGCAGACTCGTCAGAAAAAATTATGGAGATAGTTGCAAAGTATGAATAAAGCCAAATTGCTTGTTTGCATAATTGAAAAGGAAGAAAAATTGGAAGAGGTTTTGGAGGGCCTTGTTGAAATTGGGGTTACAGGGGCTTCAATAGTTGATGTGAGGGGTATGTTTGAATACCTTGCTGACGAAATCCCTATTTTTGCAGGCTTCAGAAACCTGATTGAAGACAAAAACCCGACAAATAAAATGATTATTTCGGTAATAAAAAACGAAGATTTGCTTAAAGAGGCTATGGACACAATAGAAGAGGTTTACGGCTCTTTTTCAAACCCTAACAGCGGGATAATGTTCTCCCTTGACATAGGAAATATAAGGGGATTGAAACTCTAAATGCTTTCCGAAATTTTAATTGTATGCGCAATAATTTTAGCCTATTTCGGGGTAGGGTTTGTATTCAACAAAAGGAGAATGTCCCCTTTTTTAGGGCTTGAGTTTTTCTTAATAGGGCTTTTGTTTTCCCTTTTAAAGGTGGATAAAAATACATTTTTGCCTATACTTCCCCCTTTTTTGGGGGCTTTCGGGCTTTTAATGGGGATTCAGGTTAAAGTACAGGATTTAAAGGCATTAAAAAAGGATTTTTATAAAAGAGTGTTTTCTTACTCTATCATTGTGTTCGGGGTTCTTTTTCTTGTTTTTAACTGGCTTTATCCTTACGATATTTCATGGGTTCTTGCTTCCGTTTTTACTCTGGTAAGTTATAAGGTTGCGGCAACCTTTGTGCCTGACAGAAAAAAAGAAGACAGGGAGATACTGTTTTTCTCCGCATTTGTTCCTTTTTTGTGCATTGTGATTTACTTCTTTTTAAACCTTGCTTCTTTTACTCCCTCCGTTACAAGATGGTTTTTTGTGTTATTGTTTATTTTCTCTATCCTTTCAAGGCTTGTGTTTGCGATTATTGAAAATGAAGATTTAATAGTTTTAAGCGTTATGGGGCTTGTTCTGTTTTTTTCCGAACTTGCTTACATCAAGGGGGTCTCTCCCTTCCTTACAATGTTCTTTTTAGGCTTTTACCTTGCAAATTACTGCAAAAAGGGGGATACACTCTTTAAGGTTTTAATTTCTGACGAAAAGCAACTTTACACAATATTCTTAATCTTTTTGGGCTTTGTTTCAGGGGCCGGGTTTAATCTTCATATATTAAAAAGTGCTTTAATGCTCACAGTGGCAATTATTCTGGTTAAATACCTGTATTTTATTTTTAAAAAAGAGAATTTTGTCCTTTACCTTTCCCCCGGGGCATTCGGGGTGGTGTTGATAACGGATTTCTGGTTTTTATCGGGGCATAAAAGGGGAGATGCCGTGTTTTCAATTGCGGTTGCAATTGTCATTTTTCTGCAAGTTTTTTCAATGCTTGTTTTAAAGAGGGTATATGGCCAAAAAGGTTGAAATGTTAAAAATCCTGAAAATAATTGTTATTCTGCTTGTTTTTTCCCTTTGCTTTTACTACTTTCAAGGGGCAAAAGAGTTGTTTTCCCTTTCGGACATAGTTTCCCCTTATTTTTCACTGGGTTTTTTAATTATATCCGCACTTCTTTTAGGAATGGTTGCTAATGAATTGGGGCTTCCTTCTTTAACAGGCTACCTTATAGCGGGAATGGTTTTCGGGCCTCAGGTTTTTAATTTTGTAACCGACAACGACATTAAAACACTTGAACTTATAAACTCAATTGCCTTAAGTTTTATTGCAATTTCCGCAGGGGGGGAGTTGAAGATTGAAAGTTTGAAGAAAAACTCCCGCGCAATTGCAACTATTACAATTGTCCAGTCTGTCTTAATCCTTTTAGGGGTATTGGCAATCTTCTATCCGTTAATTAAATTCGGCGGGCTGGTTAAGGGGTTAAGCCTTTCTTCTTTACTCTTTTTCTGTTTGTTTTTAGGGATTGTGGGTGTTGCAAACTCTCCCGCCTCAACAATTGCCATAATTAACGAGTACAAATCAAAAGGCACTTTTACCGACATAGTTTTGGGAATAACAATGATAAAAGACGTTGTGGTTCTTTTGTTGTTTTCACTTACCTTTGCCTTTGCAAGAAACTCAATAAGCGGGGTGGAATTGTCAGGGGGATTTTTCCTCTCAATATTTTCCCATATTTTGATTTCAGGTATAGCAGGCATTATATTCGGTTTTTTAATGATTATTTTTTTCAAGTATGTTGCAAAAGAAGTAAGCATCTTCGTTGTCCTTGCTTCCTTTATCTCTTACAAATTCGCCTCAATTGTGGGGCTTGAAAATATGTTTATGTGCATGGTGGCTGGATTTGTTGTCCAAAACTTTTCAAAACAGGGCTCTGTTCTAATTGACGCAATTGAGGGAAGCCATCTGCCTGTCTATGTTATCTTTTTTTCAATAGCAGGTGCGGGGCTTGACTTTTCCTCACTTAAATCATATTGGATTGTGGTTTTACTCTTTGTTTCGGCAAGGTTTTTATTTATATACTTCACAACATATTTCGGTTCGGTTTTTTCAAAAACAATTAATTCCGTTAAAAAGTATGCATGGACGGCATTTATTACCAATGCGGGCTTGACATTAAGTATAATTATTCTTATTGAACAGGAGTTTAAAGATTTCGGTTCAATTTTGAAAGCAATAGTTATTTCTGTAATTGCGATAAATCAGATAATAGGGCCAATCCTTTTCAAAATTGGGATTGAGAAGTCAGGGGAAGCCGCAAAACTCAATCAATGAAACATCAGTTTTACAGCCATAACGGTTATCGCTATCAGAATAAGGGCTTTTATGTACCTTTCCCCCTTTTCAACCGCCAACTTTGCTCCAAGATAACCGCCTATCCCCTGGCCTGTGGCGACAACGGCGGCAACATACCAGTCTATTTTCCCCTTTAAGGCAAAGATTACTATGGCTACAATTGTATAGGAGGCTATTATAAAGGTTTTGACGGCATTCGTTTTCACAAGGTCATAGCCTGTGGCGACCTTAATCCCTGCGATTAAAAGCAAGCCTACTCCGGCCTGAATAAATCCGCCGTAAAATCCTATTAAAAGGAAGACAAAAAAGACAACGGGATAACTTTTGATCTTGTATGCAAACTTCTTTTTTTGGGTGTTTGAGAAAAGGGATACAAAAACAAAAATTATCATAAAAATTGAAATAATCTTTTTAAACTCGTTGTCAGGCATAATGCTTGAATAGTATGCCCCTATTAC
This sequence comes from Acidobacteriota bacterium, assembly GCA_027038695.1. Taxonomy (GTDB): domain Bacteria; phylum Acidobacteriota; class Holophagae; order Thermotomaculales; family Thermotomaculaceae; genus Thermotomaculum. Next base: position 5,220 of record JALWHA010000197.1, on the reverse strand, counting down.
ACTTCCCAAAATAGCGGGGATAACAAGTTTGATATTTGTCTGTAAATCCCAGACATCCCTCTTTTTGAAGGAGTAAACTCCCAGCCAGTTTTGAACCAAAAGGGAAATTCTGTTTGTTCCGTTTGCAACCGTAGGGGGAAGGCCGTAAAAGATTAAAAGGGGAAGCATAACAAAAGAACCCCCTGCGGCTGATATGTTGAAAATCCCCGCAATAATTGCAATTAAAAAAAGAAAAAAAAGCGTCATTACAACCTCTTTAACGGAATTTGATCGGCTCTCCCTTATCCCCGATTCATTTTTTATAGCACAAAAACACCGAAATAAAAATCTTTACAAAAAAGTAAACCCGCAAACTCTTTCTGTATACAGGCGAAATCGGAGTTTTATATATATAACTTAAAAGTTTTTTTTATTTTTTTTCGTCGTTTGCTTTTTCTTTTTTTTAATATAAAATCGTTTTGTGAAGTTGTTTTTGTTGGTTGTAGGATTTACAATTCTGATAGAAGGTTGCATGCCGTTTTTTGCACCAGAATTGTATAAAAGGCTTGCTGAAGAGATTTCCAAAACTGATGAGAATATTTTGCGTTTTCTGGGGCTTACGGCTATTATTATCGGTCTTTTAATTTTATTGTATGCAAAGGGGATGTTATGAGAGAGGTTGTTTTAACTGGAAACGATTTAAATTTAAAGGATTTGATAGACTTAGGGTTTAAGAAAGCAAAGGTTGTTTTAAGCGAAGAAGCGAAAGAAAAGGTTGTTAAAGGAAGGCAGGTTGTCGACAGAATTGTTGAGGAAAACAGGGTTGTTTACGGTGTTACCACAGGCTTCGGGCAATTTGCAGATGTTGTTATTCCTAAAGAGGATGTTGAGCAGTTGCAGTACAACTTAATACGCTCCCATGCGGCGGGAGTGGGGGACTACCTTCCCGAAGAGATAGCAAGAATGCTTATGGTTTTAAGGGCAAATGTGCTTGCAAAAGGGAGAAGCGGAATATCTCTTGAGGCTCTTGAACTTTTAATTGAAATGATAAACAGGGAAGTCTATCCCTTAATCCCTGAAAAAGGCTCTGTTGGAGCAAGTGGAGACCTTGCGCCCCTGGCTCACCTTGCATTGGTTTTAATTGGGGAAGGTAAAGCAAGGATTAAGGATTTTGAGGGAAGCGGAAAAGAAGTGCTTGAGATTGTCGGGCTAAAGCCTATCAGGCTGAAGGCAAAAGAGGGGCTTGCATTGATAAACGGCACTCAGGTAATGACGGCAATAGGTGCGCTTGCCCTTTACAAAGCAAAAAACCTTATAAAGCATGCGGATTTAATCGGTGCATTATCCCTTGAGGCTTTGAAGGGAACAAAAACCGCCTTTGACGAAAGGATACATAAGGAAAGGCTGTACAAAGGGCAAAGGGATTCCGCTAAAAACCTGTGGAATTTGTTGCAGGATAGCGAGATAATGGAGTCTCACAAAAACTGTGGCAAGGTGCAGGACGCATACTCATTAAGGTGTATGCCTCAGGTTCACGGCCCTGTCAGGGATACAATTGAGTATGTGAGCAAAATGCTTGAGATTGAAATGAATTCCGCAACAGACAACCCCATGGTTTTTGAAGAGCAGAATGAGTTGATTTCAGGGGGAAACTTTCACGGTGAATCTGTTGCATTTTTAATGGATTTTTTAAAGATTGCCATTGCAGAGTTGGGAAATATAAGCGAAAGAAGGGTTGAAAGGCTTGTAAACCCTGCTTTGTCCGAACTTCCCGCTTTTTTGGTTAAGGAAGGCGGCTTAAATTCAGGCTTTATGCTTGCCCATGTGACGGCAGCAGCATTGGTTTCCGAAAACAAGGTGCTGTGCCACCCTGCAAGCGTTGACTCAATACCAACTTCAGCAAATAAGGAAGACCATGTTTCAATGGGAACGATTGCCGCAAGGAAGGCACTTGAGGTTGTATCAAATGTTGAGACAATACTTGCAATAGAGTTAACTGCGGCATGTCAGGGCTTGGAGTTTTTAAAGCCTTTAAAGCCTGCCAAAGCGCTTATCCCTGTTTATGAGAAAGTAAGGGAGAATATTCAGCCGTGGGATAAGGACAGGTATATGGCTGACGACATAGAAAAGGCAAGGGATTTGATTGTAAAAAGGGAACTTTTGAATATTGTTGAAAAACAGATTGGAAAATTAAATTAAGGGGGATACTATGAAAAGAGTTATTCATCCGCCGACAGGCACAAAGTTAACCTGCAAAAACTGGCAGATAGAGGCTGCATACAGAATGATTCAGCATAACCTTGACCCTGACAACGCCGAAAAGCCGGACGAGTTAATCGTTTACGGCGGAACGGGAAGGGCTGCAAGAAATTGGGAATGCTTTGACGCTATTTTAAAAAGCCTTGAAAACCTTAACCCTGACGAAACCTTGCTTGTTCAAAGCGGAAAACCTATAGGAGTAGCAAAAACCCACGAAGATGCACCGAGGGTTTTGATAGCAAATTCCAACCTTGTGCCTAATTGGGCAAACTGGGACTACTTCAATGAATTGGAAAAAAAGGGCTTGATAATGTACGGCCAGATGACTGCCGGCTCATGGATTTACATAGGCACTCAGGGGATTTTACAGGGAACTTACGAAACATTTGCGGCAGCGGCAAAGAAACACTTTAACAGCGATTTAACAGGCAAGTTTGTTTTAACCGCAGGATTAGGGGGAATGGGGGGAGCACAGCCCCTTGCCGCCACATTCAACGGAGCAGCCGCATTGGTTGTTGAGGTTGACCCTGACAGGATTAAGAGAAGATTGGAAACCGCATACCTTGACGAAATGGAAACGGATTTGGACAAAGCGCTTGAAAAGGTTTTAAAAGCAAAGGAAGAGGGAAGGCCTTTATCAGTCGGGCTTTTAGGAAATGCTGCCGATGTCTTCCCCGAACTCTTAAAGAGAGGGATAATCCCCGATGTTGTTACAGACCAGACTTCGGCACACGACGAGTTAAACGGCTATGTGCCTGCAGGGATTCCTTACGAGGATGCGCTTGAGTTAAGGGTTAAAGACCCAAAGAAGTACATTGAAATGTCTTACGAATCAATGTACAAACACTGCGAGGCAATGGTTGAGTTTCAGAAAAAGGGTGCGGTTGTCTTTGATTACGGAAACAATTTAAGGGGACAGGCTTATAAAGCGGGGTTGAAAAACGCATTTGACTTTCCGGGCTTTGTTCCTGCATACATAAGGCCTCTATTCTGTGAAGGAAAGGGCCCGTTCAGGTGGGTTGCATTAAGCGGAGACCCTGAAGACATATACACAACTGACAGGGAGTTGCTTAAACTATTCCCGGAAAATAAGCAGTTGAGAAGGTGGATTGAAATGGCGCAAAAAAAGGTTAAATTTCAGGGTTTGCCTTCAAGGATTTGCTGGTTAGGGTATCAGGAAAGGGATAAGGCAGGCTTGTTATTCAACGACCTGGTTAAATCAGGCAAGGTTAAGGCTCCTATTGTTATTGGAAGAGACCACCTTGACGCGGGAAGCGTTGCCTCACCCTACAGGGAAACCGAAGCAATGAAAGACGGCTCAGACGCAATAGCAGACTGGCCAATCTTAAACGCATTGTTAAACGCCGTATCAGGGGCGACATGGGTTTCGTTCCACCACGGCGGCGGTGTTGGGATAGGCTATTCCCTTCACGCAGGTCAGGTCATAGTTGCAGACGGAACGGACGCCGCTGCAAAGAGGCTTGAAAGGGTTTTGACAAACGACCCGTTGATGGGTGTTTTCAGGCATGTTGACGCAGGGTACGACGAAGCAATAAAGGTTGCAAAAGAAAAAGGTTGCAAAATACCTATGATGAAATAAAATGATAACTTGCGCTTGAGGAAGTTGCATTTGAAATCAGTTAGATGGAGGAATTATGGAAAACTTTAAGGTAAAAGACATAAACCTTGCGGAGCAGGGAAGAAAAAAGATTGATTGGGCTGAATCAAGGATGCCTGTTTTAATGTATTTAAGGGAAAAGTACGGCAAAACCAAACCTTTAAAGGGTTATAAAATAGCAGGTTGCCTTCATGTTACGAAAGAAACGGCTGTTTTGGTTGAAACATTAAGGGCTGCAGGCGCAGAAGTTGCATGGAGCGGCTGTAACCCCCTTTCAACTCAGGACGACGTTGCGGCCGCACTTGCCGCAAACGGCATTTCAATCTATGCATGGCACGGTATGAATGTTGAAGAGTTTTACTGGGCGATTGATAAAACCCTTGAGATAGACCCTAATCTTACCCTTGACGACGGTGCAGACTTAATCTTCACAATCCACAACAAGCACCCTGAAAAGGCTGGAAACGTAATAGGCGGAACCGAAGAGACAACAACAGGGGTTCACAGGTTAAGGGCAATGGCCAAAGCAGGCAAACTACTTTACCCTGTTTTTGCGGTAAACGACGCTGAAACAAAGTGGGATTTTGACAATGTTTACGGAACAGGCCAGTCAACAATTGACGGAATTTTAAGGGCAACAAATGTTTTAATTGCAGGAAAAACCGTTGTCGTTGCAGGTTACGGTCACTGCGGAAAAGGCGTTGCAATGAGGGCAAAAGGGTTAGGCGCGAATGTTATAGTTACTGAGGTAAAACCGACAGCAGCCTTAAAGGCAACCCTTGAAGGCTTCAGGGTAATGCCGATGGACGAGGCTGCAAAAATCGGAGATATCTTTGTTACCGCAACAGGGGTTAAAGATATAATTGTAAAAAGGCACTTTGAATCAATGAAAGACGGCGCAATTGTATGCAATACGGGGCATTATGACTGCGAAATCAACATACCCGACCTTGAAGATATTGCTGCCGACAAAAAGGATATAAGGCCTAACAATGAAAGATACACCTTAAAAGACGGAAGAAGGATATTTCTCCTTGCAAAGGGAAGGTTAGTAAACCTTGCTTCCGCTGAAGGCCACCCGTCTGAGGTTATGGATATGTCATTTGCAAATCAGTTTCTTGCAATGATAAGGCTTACCGAGGTAGGTAAAGAACTTGAAAACAATGTTTACCTGCTTCCCGAAGAGCAGGACCAGGAGATTGCAAGGATTAAACTTGAAACAATGGGGTTTAAGATTGACAAATTAACCCCGGAGCAGATTGAGTATATAAACGATTACGCTCAGGGAACTTAATTTTTTCTTTGATTTTTTTGTTAACTGTGGTATAAAGTTAAGGCTAAAAAATTACTGCAAGGAGCATGCT